>DASTVC010000225.1:0-19915 GCA_035759295.1 Longimicrobium sp.
CCGGGGAAGGCGGCCGCCAGCGCGCGCAGCATCCGCAGCCCCCACCCCTGGCGCCGGTGCGCTTGCGGGACCACCAGCGCGGAGAGGGACAGCGTGGCGGCGTCGGGATTGCCGATCAGCGCAAAGGCGCGGTCCTCCAGCGCAAAGGCGCGGGCGGGCGCCGTGGCGGCGGAGAGCGTTTCGGGAGCCAGCATCCACGGCAGATCCGCCGCGCCCTCGCGCAGGGCGATACGCGCCAGCTCCAGCGGGTCGATCTCCCGCAGCGCGTCCGCCGTACCCTCCAGCGGCGCCGGCTCCCAGCGGTAGCCCACCAGCCGGCGCGCCATCCGGAACCCCAGCGACTTGTAGAGCTTTACCGCGGGCGTGTTCTGCTCGATCACCTCCAGCAGCAGCGTGCGGTCGCCACGCGCGCGGGCGTCGGCGATGGCGTCGCGCATTACGCGGCGGCCCAGGCCCTGGCCGCGCGCGCCGGCGGCGACCGCCATCCCCCCCACGCGGCTGGTCCACCCGCGCCGGCAGACGAACAGCACCGCGACCGGCTGCCCGTCGCGCTCGTAGATGCGGCTGGCGAACGGGTCCAGGTGCTCGCCGCGAAAGCGCCGCTCCCACGACTCCGGCGTGGTCTGGATGGGGACGATGTAGCCCTCGAAGCAGTGCTGCATCGCCGCCGCCGCAATGGCCGCGGTGACTTCGGCAAGGGGTCTGGCGATGACGTTTTCCGGATCGGACACGGTCTGTCGGGCGGGCAGAAAAAGGGAAGGATGAACAGATGGCGATCCCAATCTACATCTCCCGGGACGGAACCGCGCTACTGTCGCCGCGCGCCACTGCATCCGCATCCACCGTTCGGGACCGAGGCACGTCACACACAGCAAACGGAGCCGGCGGAGGCAAACCCCGCCGGCTCCGTCACTTCACATCATCCCCCGTATCCCGGCCTGGGCAGATCCGCCGCTACCGTCCCTCCGCGACCCTGCAGACACCGGTGATGATCTGCTCTCCCACGCTCTCGGGCGGAATGGGGAACCACTCGCTGGGTTCCGGGGGCGTGTCGCTGTTCACCAGCTGGCCACCGAGCTGGTAGGTGGACGCGCCCACGCGAAAGCGCCGCGCGGCGCAGTCGTAGTCCACCTGGTGCAGTTCCATGTCGAAGGTGCCGTTGTCCACCTGCGGGACGGTGTAGTCGTCGCGCAGCCATACGCGGAACACGCGGTTTCCCATCGCCTGCACCGTAGCGCGATCGAACACCGTGCGCCGGTCTGCCCCCGACCGCAGCAGCACCCAGCGCTCGTCCAGCGCGGGAAACTCCGCCGGCTCGGCGGTGCCGCCCATGCGGCGCTGGATCTCTTCTTCGTACCCGGGGCCGGCGTACTGCGCGACCAGAAAGCGGATGCCGTTGTCCGACTCGCCCACCATCAGCGTAAAGGTGGTGCCCTCGCGGTGCCACGTGGCAACCCACTCTCCCTCCTCGTCGGGCTCGCCCAGGGCCTCCGCCCCCTCCCGCACCGACTGCTCCCAGAGCTCCTCGGCGTTCTCACCCGACATGGCGATGCGGATGCCTACCAGCCGGTCGCCCGCGAACGAGGCCAGCGCGATCACGTTCTCGTTCTCGGAATCCGTGTACATCACCTCGCCCTCGTCGGGGGCAAAGTCTTCCTCCAGCGCGAACCCCTCCGCCGCCAGCTGGTTGGTGGTGGTCTGCGGGTCGCTGCCCCACGCAATGTCGCGGTAGACAAAGCCCTGCGCCGCGGCGGGCGCGGAAAGCGCGAGCGAGGCCAGCACGGCGGATACGAGATGGCGGATGGAAGGGCACACGGAAGCTTCTCCGGGCTGGCGAGGCGGTAAGTGGTTGTGGGGGAAGGATAAAGATATATGATACGGCCGATTCGTCCACCCTTGGGCGGCGTGGTTCGAAGGGCATCAGCCTGGCGTCCGCGGCGCTTCAGAAACCCTGGGAGAGGTTGGTGTGGGGTTGGATCCTCCTGATTACGAAAGGCATCACGCTGCATCCGCGGGTGGCCCCCTCTCCCGGCCTCTCCCCCGCAAACAGCGCGGGAGAGAGGTGACGCGAGCCGAACGTCCGGCGCGCAGCCGGAAAAGTGTGCGCGACAACAACCTCCCGGAGCGCGATCGAATTCTCCCCTTTCTCCCGCGCAGCGGGGGAGAGGGGCCGGGGGAGAGGGGGCCCTGTCGGACGCCAGCGTGATGTCTGTCGTCGAACCCCGGATGTTGCGGACGGCGGGGTGAGGCTCGAATCCAACGAAACAGAAAAAAAAGGCGAGCCCCCCGGGTGGAGGGCCCGCCTCGATCGGAATCAGTGGAGCTGCGTCCGGAGGGTCAGTGGCTCCGGCGTACCTCCCGCAGGCGCGCCATGGCCAGCTTTCGCGGCCGGGTAAGGGTGCGCACCAGCCCCAGCGTCAGCATCGCGAGCGCAAGCGTGCCAGCGGCGATCTCGGGGCGCCCCAGCAGCAGCGCCAGCAGGCACGGCACGATCAGGGGCAGGATGTGAAGGAGGGTGGTTCCCCAGGCCGTTGCGCGCTCGCGCCGGTCCCGGGCAGCCGGAAGCCACTGCAGTGTTCGTTCTCGGTCGTCCATCGTACGGGTCGTGTTGCCGGCGCGCGGTCCGCGGGCCCCGGAAAAGGGCCCCGCCAGCGGAGTGTCTGATGTCGTCGGCAGGCAGCTGGGCGCGGGGTCGCGCGTTGGGCCGGGCTGCCAGGACCGCGGGAAGACGCGCCTGTGCGGCCGCGCCTTCGTCCGCCCCCTCGCACGCACAGCGCGCCGCCGGGGACGGACGGATGCATATTACCCTCATCCCCCCACCGGGTTCAAGTCCCTCGTGGGGGGAGCGCCGTCAGCGGCGGGGGGGCGGCGGCGCCGGGGGGCACCAGGGCCAGCCTTCCAGGGCCCGCGCATGCGCAATGCTGTCGGCCACCTGCTCGCGCCGGGTGCCGAAGCCGGGCCGGGGCGGCGGGCGGCGATAGCGCTCCGGCTGCCGGGCGCGCTGCTCCGTCTGGATCTCGCAGGCAATGCCGCGCTGGGCCTCGGTAAGCGTGTTCTGCACCAGCAGCGAGGCGGCGCGGTTGTTCCGGGCGATCTGCATCAGCGCGGGGCCGGTGCGCTCCCACATGGCCCCGCCCCGCCCCGGCTGGTCGCCGTTCCACGTTTCGCGCACGCTGCGGCGCAGCGAGTCGTTGGCGGCGGCCAGCACGATGGCGATGGAGTCCAGCGTGGTGACCTGCGCGCCGGTGAGCCCCAGCCGCTCCCGCTCGCCGATCAGGCCGCGTACACTTGGCGTGCTCGCCCCGCCCACGTCCAGCGAGAACCCCGCCGGCCCCGGCTGGGCGTCGGGCACGTCCCGCGGCTCCGGCTGCCCTCCGCAGCCGGCGAGCGCCGCCAGGCCCAGCACCAGCATCGTTCGCTTCACGGCCATCCTCCGTCGTAAGTAGGCGTTCTCGGTTCGCCCCGTGCGCCGCGGCGCAGGTGGGGGCTCGCGGGGGGGAGACATCGGCGAGGGGAGCGCCCGCCGCGTCGAATCCATTGAATCGTACGCGTGCGGGTCCATCCTCCGCCAGTTCCTTGCGCGGACCCCTGCCGCGTGGGAACAGGTGTGGCGCGCAGCAACTCGCCGGTGAACGCGCGGGCCCCTCTTCGATTAGACACGCGGCGAATTCCGGCACCCCTACACCCGCCGGCCAGCACCGCTCCCGGCTCGCGGAGGCGCCTTGGCGAGCGGGTCATGTCCCGCGCGGTCCGGCGGAGCGTTCCGCGTCCGGTTAAGCGACTTCCGCCGCCTCCCTGCCCCGGAAGACGCACCGTGCGCATCGCATCCCTCGTCCCGCTTCGCGGTGTCTCCCCGACCGATACGGCGGTGCTCGGGACGCGGGAGCGGCCGGCGCGCGAGGCGTGTGCAGGGGTGGAGCCTTGTGCGAGACGGGGTAGCTGGATCGTTTTGATCCCTGACCGTCTGTCCGGATACCCGCCGACTCCATCCTTCCTGCATCCACCTCCATGCGTCTGCGCCCGTTCGCCTCCCTGTTTGCACTGATGGCCGCGACCGCATGCGGCCTGGCCGGCTCACCCGCCGCCGGCCCTTCCGTGGAGGTGCCGGTATCCCCCTGCCCCGCGGAGCTGGTGGACGCGCCCGGCTGGCAGCTGGTGGAGACGCCGGTGGTCCGCTTCTGCGTGCCTCCCGGCTGGGCCGCCGTAAAGACGCCGGGCGCGGACGCGCTGGTACGGGTGCAGGGAGCGGGTGGCTGGGTGGAGTGGCGCGTGGGACCGTTTCCCCGCGCGCTTCCCCCGCCACGTCCGCAGCTGGCGGAAGTCCGCACCGACTGGCGGCCGCGTGCCGGGCGTCCCGCGGAAACGGCGACCGGCATGGACCACCGCATTCGCCACGGATGGACGTACTGGCCCACGACGGACGATGCGCCCGCGCTGGTGCTGCTTTCGCGGTCCGCGCGCGACACGCTGCACGAGGTCCTGCTGCGTTCGGTGCGGCTGGAGGGAGCGCACCGCCTGCCCCCGCGCGGCTACTTTCCCGGCGGCATGCTCAGTCCGGATGATACGGCCGGCGCGGCCTTCAGCGACCTCTGGTACTCCCGTAACCTGCGCGCCATGGGGGAGCCACGCCTGGCCGAAGCGGCGGCCGCGTCGGCGGACGAGGTGTTCCGGCTGACCGTGCTTCCCTCGTTTACTCCGGCGTTCGCCGTGCGCCTGCACCGCCGTGGGCCCGGCGCCGTCGTGGTAACCACGATGCTCTCGGGCGCGGGCGGCTACGAGCCCGGCGAGCCGGCGCGGCACGATTCGGTCGAGGTCACGGTGGACGACGCCGCGGCGTACTTTCAGCGCGCGAACGCGGCGGGGTTCTGGAGCATGCCCGTGCAGGGGCGCGACCTGGGGTTCGATGGATCGGAATGGATCCTGGAGGGGGTCCGCGACGGCCGCTACCACGTGGTGGACCGCTGGACCCCCAACGTCACGGGGCGCCATCCCGAGTTCCTGGAGCTGGCGAGCGAGCTGCTGCGCCTGGGTGGGCTGGGGCCCACTCCCGGCCGCTGAACTGGTGCCCGCTCCGGATTGCGTCCGGTCGAAGCCCCGCGCAACTTGCGGGGCTTTTCCGTTCCGTCGCGGCTGCGTCCGCCGCTCACCCGCAGAGATCCCGCCCGTGCGCATTGCATCCCTCCTCCTGCTCGGAGTTGTCTCCATGGTCGATACGGCGGCGCTGGACGCGCAGGAGCGGCCGCGGGCGCGTGAGGCGGGCGTGGTGGTGGGCATCCTGCCGCCGGGGCCGCTGAACGCCATCACCGACGTCGACGGGGTGCGCGTGGGGCAGACGACGGTGGTGGAGGGCGATTCCGTGCGCACCGGGGTCACCGCCATCCTTCCCCACGGCGGCAACCCGTTCCTGGAGCGGGTGCCGGCGGCCATCCACGTGGGCAACGGCTTCGGCAAGCTGCTGGGCGTCACCCAGGTACGCGAGCTGGGGGAGATGGAGACGCCCATCCTGCTCACCTGCACCCTGTGCGTGTGGAACGCGGCCAACGCCATGGCCGACTGGATGCTGGCGCGGCCGGGGATGGAGGAGGTGCGCTCCATCAACCCCGTGGTCGGTGAAACCAACGACGGCGGGCTGAACGCCATCCGCACCCGCCCGCTGCGCGCGGAGCACGTGGTCGCGGCGCTGGAGGGCGCTGCGTCGGGGCCGGTGGCGGAGGGGGCCGTGGGCGCGGGGACCGGGACGATCGCGTTCGGCTGGAAGGGCGGCATCGGCACCAGCTCGCGGCGGCTGCCGGCGGCGCTGGGCGGGTGGACGGTGGGCGTGCTGGTGCAGACCAACTACGGTGGAGTACTGACCATCAACGGCGCGCCCGTGGGCCGCGAGCTGGGCCGCTACATCTTTCAGCGCGAGCTTTCGGGGCCGCGGGACCGCGGCGACGGGAGCGTGATGATCGTCGTGGCCACCGACGCGCCGCTGGATGCGCGCAACCTGGAGCGCCTGGCCACGCGGGCGCTGGTGGGCCTGGCCCGCACGGGCGCGGCGATGACCAACGGCTCCGGCGACTACGTGATCGCCTTCTCCACCGCGGCCGAGGTGCGGCGGAATCCCCGCGCCCGCGAGCCCGCCGCCGTCCGCGACCTGCCCAACGAGGCCACGTCCGGCCTGTTCCAGGCCGTCGCCGAGGCCACGGAGGAAGCCATCCTCAACTCCCTCTTCCGCGCGACGACCACAACGGGGAGCGGGATGACGG
Organism: Longimicrobium sp.; assembly: GCA_035759295.1. GTDB lineage: Bacteria > Gemmatimonadota > Gemmatimonadetes > Longimicrobiales > Longimicrobiaceae > Longimicrobium. The sequence continues at coordinate 6,249 of DASTVC010000225.1, forward strand.
TCGAGGCGCTCCCCGTCGACCGCACGCTGGAGGTGCTGCGGAAGTACGGCGCGCTGGAGTGGGACCGCACGCTGCCGCCGGGACGGCCGTGAGGTGAACGGGTGAACGGGTGAACGGGTGAACGGGTGAACGGGTGATTCGTCCCGACATTCCGGATCCCTGAATCGCGACCGAGGATAGTCAGGCTCGGCGACAGGAATCGCGCTGGCGCCCGACGCCGCCCCCCATCCCCGGCCCTTCCCCCATAAACAGCATGGGGGAAGGGAGAATTCGATCCCGCTTCGACTCCCTCCGAAGCACGCCACAGTTCCCGCACACACCACCCCTCTCCCGCAGTTTGGGAGAGGGGTCGACCGCCGTTGCGAGGAACGAGCAAAAGGCCGGTCGGGGGTGAGGGCCCATCCCGTACGAAGTTCTTGGAAATCGCCGGTCCCGCGGGCAAATTTCGGCTGCGGGGCCGACGTGTTTTCGGCCGCGGCGTTTCATCTTTCGATGGAGGGACCCGTCATGGCACGCAAGGGAATCGTCGGGCTGGCGCAGTGGGTGTTCGCCAACGCGGACCGCGTGCTGCGGCTGCTGCAGGGGCTTACGGAGCGCCTTCCGGAGATCGGAGGGACGATGGAAAAGGCCGGCGCCGCGCTGTCTTCCGCCGGCGCGGCGCTGGGCGGAAAGGATGGGGCCGGCGGAGCACGGGCCGAGGTGGAGCGCATCCGCGCCCTGCTGGAGCGCTACGAAGCCGCGCTGGACGAGGCCGCGGCCGACCTGCGCTCCGCGAGCGCGTCGCTGGGGACGATCAAGATCCCGTCGCTTTCCACCGGCGAGCGCAACGTGCAGCTGCCGGCGCACCTGGGGTCCATCAGCATCCCCTCCGTCATCTTCTCCGACCAGACGCCGCTCGCAGGCGTGGCGGCCATCATCACCCGCCAGATCGCGCACCTGGAAGGCCTGGGACAGCCGCTGCGGGGCGCACGCGACGGCATCGGCAACCTGGGCGAGATGCTGGGCGGGACGGCGGCGGAGCTGGGCGACGTGGGCCGCCTGCTGCAGACAAGCGGGAGCGAGCTGAAGGCGCTGGCGGGGTAGTGCGAAAGTGCGAGAGTACGAAAGTGCGAAAGTGCGAAAGTGGGATGATGATGCGGACGGTCCTGGCGCGGGTGCCGGGACCGTTTTGCGTCGGCATCCTCCGTAAAAATGTGGATTGGGGTTGCGTGATGGATGGGAATCCCTAGAATCAGCGCGCTGACTGATACGGAAGGCGGATGCAGTATTCACGAAAGACGCCAATCGTTCCCTCCCACACACGACACACTCCAAGACACGCATGGACGCAACGGATGCCGCGGACCTGATCAGCGAAATCCGCGAAGAGCGCGCGGGGCACGAGGCGGACGACAGGTTCCGCGACCGCGCGGCGCTGCTCATCGCCCTGCTGGCGGTGCTGCTGGCCATTGGCAGCCTGGGCGGCGGCAACGTGGCCGAGGACATGGTGCACAACAACATCAAGGCCAGCGACACCTGGGCGTTCTACCAGGCCAAGAACGTGCGCCAGACGCAGTACCGCATCGCCGTGGACCAGATGCAGGCGCAGCTGGCCGCCGACGCCGGGCTCCCTCCGCAGGTGCGCGCCGAACTGCAAACGCTGGTGGACAAGTACAAGAGCACCATCGCCCGCTACGACGACGAGCCGGACCCCGCCGCCCCCGGCGACAGCCTGCGCGGCGAGGGGAAGAAGCAGCTCAGCGCGCAGGCCCGCGGCTACGAGGTGCTGCGCGAGCGCGCCGGCGCGCAGGACAGCAACTTCGACTACTCCGAGGTGGCGTTCCAGCTGGCCATCGTGCTGGGCTCCGTGGCCATCCTGGCCCTGTCGCGCAAGGTGCTCTACATCTCCATCGGCCTGGGCGTCATCGGCACGCTGCTGATGATCAACGGCTTCACGCTGATGTTTCCCCTGCCCTTCTGATTTCCGGAATCCCGCTCAAGCCGTTGATTTCCTGAGAGAGGCGCCGCTCCCAACCTTCTGGTGCGCAAGCAATTTGGCGCCGACCGAAGGATCTCGCCGGCAGCACCTGGGGCTGGATCAGTGCCGCGTGGCCGGCCTCGCAATCGCCGAGACGAGATCCTTCGGTCGCGTGCAAACGGTTGAGTAACTTCAAGTTCCGGAGGTGCGCTCCCTCAGGAAATCAATTCTAGGTTGTCTGAAAGATCAGATTCTTAAACACACTCTCTCAGGAAATCACCGGTTGCGTCGGGGCGTATCGACCGAGCAACATCCTTGAGTGAGGGAGCGCGGCTTCATCCGCCGCTCATCCCGGGATGATTGCGTTTGCGGGCGCGGTGCGTAGGTTACCAGACTGCCGGGCGACTTCCGGCCATCCACACGCGACAAGACCACGGAGAAAGCGCAATGCGCGGAATCATCCTTTCGCTGGCGGTGCTGGCGGCGGTGCCGGCGGCGGCCCAGCACCAGCACGGAGCACAGCCGGCCGCGGGCCACGGCGACCACGCGGCGCCGCACGCCACCGGCATTCCCGAAGGCTGGCAGGCGCGGCTGGACCGGCCGGGGAGCACCGACGGCATCCACTTCATGAACATGGATGGCCACCTGCACGCCGTGCTGGGGCCCGCCGGCATCTTCTACCAGCCGGAATCCACCGCCAGCGGCGCGTACACGGCGCAGGGCACCTTTACGCTCAACCGGCCGTCGGCGCATCCGGAGGCGTTCGGCCTGTTCCTGGGCGGGCGCAACCTGCAGGCCGACAACCAGGACTACCTGTACTTCCTGGTGCGCCAGGACGGCAAGTTCATGGTCAAGCACCGCGCCGGCAGCGAGACGCACACGCTGATCGACTGGACGGAGCACGCCGCCGTGCAGCGCCCCGGCGCAGACGGCAAGGCCACCAACACGCTGGCCGTGCAGACCAGCGCCGCCGGCGTGCGGTTCCTGGTGAACGGCACCGAGGTCGGCTCGCTGCCGCGCGGCGTGAACACCGACGGCACGTACGGCCTGCGGCTGAACCACAACCTCGACGTGGTGATCACCGACTTCGGCGTGCACCCCGCGGGAAGCTGACCGCACCGAGGGTCCACCCACGGCGCAACGCGGCCGCTCGCCATTCCCGGCGAGCGGCCGCTTCGCATTCCGGAGGCTCATCCCGAATCCGGCTGAACACTTCGTGTACGCAGAATACGGCCTGCTCACACGGAGGGCACGGAGGTCACGGAGTGGTTTGATCCTCTGTGTCCGTGCCCTCCGTGTGAGACCCCATTCTTTTGCCGGATCGGTATCAGCGCGCGGCGGGGGAGCCGCGGACGAGGAGGACGGGGACGGTGGACAGGTGGCGCACCTCGTTGGCCACGCTGCCGTACAGCAGGTCGGAGATGAAGCGGTGGCCGTGGGTGGACATGGCGATCAGGTCGCACCCCTCGCTTTCCGCCAGCTGCACGATCTCGCGCGAGGGGTCGCCGCTGGCCAGCACCGCGTCGATGGAGAGCCCCTCCCCTGCAAGCCGCTCCGACACCGCGTCCAGGTAGGCGCGGTCGCGCGCCATCTCTTCCGACGCGCGCAGGTCCAGCTGCTTCCAGGTGCGCGCCACCCACCCGTCCGCCACGTGCACCAGCAGCAGCGACGCGCCGCAGAGGCGGGCCAGCTGCGACACGTGCGCCAGGATGGCCTCGTCGTACTCCGAGTTCTCCAGCGGGACCAGGATGCGCCGGTACATCATCCACCTCCCAGAAAGCCGCCCACGATCTGCACCAGCAGCCACGCGTTGAGCCCGGCGATCAGGGTCGCCGCGGCGTACGCCAGCGCCTTGAGCCAGCCGGGGTTTGCGAACGCCCCCATCTTCACCTTGTCGGACGTGAAGATCACCAGCGGAAAGACGGCGAAGGAAAGCTGCAGCGACAGGATCACCTGGCTCATCACCAAGAGCTTGGCCGTGCCGCTGGTCCCCCACACCGCCGCCGTGATGGCCGCGGGGATGATGGCGATGCCGCGCGTGATCAGCCGCCGCACCCAGGGGCGCAGGCGGATGTCGAGGAAGCCCTCCATCACGATCTGCCCCGCCAGCGTTCCCGTGAGCGTGGAATTCTGCCCCGACGCCAGCAGCGCCAGCGCGAACACCGTGCTGGCCGCGCCCACCCCCAGCAGCGGCGTCAGCAGCCGGTACGCCTGGTCGATCTCGGCCACGTCGGTGCGGCCGCTCTGGTGAAAGCTGGCCGCGGCCACGATCAGGATGGCGGCATTGATGAACAGCGCGAACGAGAGGGCGATCGTGGAATCCAGGAATGCGTACTTCACCGCCTCGCGCTTTCCCGCCGCGTGCTCTTCGTAGCGCCGCGTCTGCACGATGGACGAGTGCAGGTACAGGTTGTGGGGCATGACCGTGGCGCCCAGGATGCCCATGGCGATGTACAGCATGGCCGGGTTGCGCAGGATCTCGGGATCCGGAACGAACCCCGCGAACACGGCGCCGGCGTCGGGGCGGGAGATGATGATCTCGAACAGGAAGCAGGCGCCCACGGTGAACACCAGCGTGATCACCAGCGCCTCGAGCAGGCGAAAGCCGCGGTTCTGCAGCAGCAGCACCAGCAGCACGTCCACCGCCGTGATGAGCACCCCCAGCGGCAGCGGGATGCCGAAGAGGAGGTTGAGCGCGATGGCCGAGCCGATGACCTCCGCCAGGTCGCAGGCGGCGATGGCCAGCTCGCACAGCACCCACAGCCCCATGGCCACGGGCTTGGAGTAGTGGTCGCGGCACGCCTGCGCCAGGTCGCGGCCGGTGACGATCCCCAGCTTGGCGGCAAGGCCCTGCAGCAGCACGGCCAGCAGGTTGGAGATCAGCACGACGCACAGCAGCCGGTAGCCGAACGCCGAGCCGCCGGCCAGGTCGGTGGCCCAGTTGCCCGGGTCCATGTACCCCACCGCCACCAGGTACCCGGGCCCCGCGAACGCCAGGTACTTTCGCCACCGCGTGCCATCCTTTACCGGGATGGAGCGATACACCTCCGCCAGGCTGGGCGTAAGCCGCACCCGCCGCCACCCGGGCTCCGGTCCCGCCGCGGCGAGGGGCTCCAGGGGGGCGGAGATCCGCTCCGGGCCCGCTGTCTGGAACTGTGCCGGTCCGCCGGAAGGGCGTTCAGGAAAGATCATGAGGGATTGATTCAGTTAAAGAGTAGATTCACATCATCTAAATATCGTGTGTGGGTTCTTTGCACAAGGATGGCGGTTCCGGCGGGGCCCTCACCCCCGACCGGCCTTTTGCTCGTTCCTCGCAACGGCGGTCGACCCCTCTCCCAAACTGCGGGAGAGGGGTTGGAGCGTCGGCAGACACGGTGCATGCCGAAGCGGGATCGAATTCTCCCCTCTCCGTGAGGAACGAACGGGGAGGGGCCGGGGGAGGGGCACCCCGCCGGCGCAGTTCAACGCCTGTCGAACCGCGTCACCCCCGCAGCCGGCGGAAACCCCACGCGATCAGCGCCAGCACACCGGAGACGCAGATCATCGCGGGCCCGGTCGGCAGGTCGTACGGAACGGAGAGGGTAAAGCCGATCACCGCCGCCAGCAGCGCGGAAACCACCGAGCCCGCGAACACCCCCGCCATCCCCCGCCCCACCAGCAGCCCCGTCACCGCGGGAAGCACCAGAAAGTTGAACACCAGCATCACCCCGGCGAACTGCATGGCGAACGCGATCACCAGCCCCAGCGTAAGGTACAGCAGCAGGTTCCAGTGATTCACCCGGTAGCCCAGGGTGCGCGCCGTCTCGCGGTCGAACGAGACGAACAGGAACTCCTTGTAGAACAGCAGGTGGATGAGCAGCACCGGCACCGAGACGGCCACCAGCACCAGGGTGTCGGCGCGGGTGATCGCCAGGATGTTGCCGGAGAGAAAGAGGTCGTGCGCCTCGCCATGCGCGGCCTTGGCGATCAGCACGATCCCCGCGGCGGCCGCCACGGCGTACGTCACGCCGATGGTGGCGTCGGGCGGCACCGGGCCGCGGCTGCCGCTTCCCTCCATCCCGAAAAAGAGCGCCCCGGCCAGCGTGACGATCAGCGCCATGGTCACCGTGTGCCCGGTGATCCCCGTGGCTACGCCCGCGCCCGCCAGGAACATCGCCAGCGCGATCCCCGCCGAGGACAGCTGCGCCAGCGCCGCGCCCACGAAGACGATGCGGCGCAGCACCACGTACACGCCCAGCACCGAGCAGGCGAGGGCGATCACCAGCGCCCCGTAGAGCGCCTCGCGGAACAGCATCACGGCTTCAAACACCGGACGCCTCCTCTCCCGCCCCCAGCCGCCGCGCCAGCACGATGCGGTGCCCGTTGAACGAGTCCACCTCCACCGGAATGCCGTACATCTCCGACAGCACGGGCACCGTCATGATCTCGTCCACCCCGCCGATGCGGAAGCCGCCGCCCACCACCAGGGCGATGCGCTCCACGTAGTTGGCCACCTCGTTCAGCGCGTGGCTCACCATGATCACGGTAAGCCGGTCGCGCTCGTGCAGCTCGCGGACGAGCCCCAGGATCTGCGTGGTCGAGACCAGGTCCATGCCGTTGGTCGGCTCGTCCAGCACCAGCACGTTGGGCTCGCCCACCAGCGCCCGGGCGATGAGCGTGCGCTGCTTCTGCCCGCCGGAGAGGTCCTTGAGCGGGCGCTCGGCCAGGTCGGGAATGCCCACGTGCTCCAGCGCCGCCATGGCCCGTCGCCGGTCATCCGCGCCGGGGCGGCGGCCCAGGCCAATGCGGTCGTATCGACCCATCAGCACCACGTCCAGCACGCGCAGGGGAAAGTTGTAGTCCACCTGGTCGCGCTGCGGCACGTAGCCAAAGCGCAGCCCCGGCGCGCGCGAAACCGTCCCCGACAGCGGCTTGAGCGTCCCCAGGATCGCCCGCAGCACGGTGGTCTTCCCCGCCCCGTTGGGACCGACGAGTCCGAGGAAATCCCCCTCCGCCACGGAGAAGGTCAGGCCGGAGAGCACCGTGCGGCGGCCGTAGCCCAGCGTGGCGTCGGCAAAGGTCACCAGGCCGCTCATCGCACGCCGGCCGCGATCTGGCCCACGTCGTACTGCATGAGCTGGATGTAGTCGGTGATGGTGCGCACGCCGCCCACGGACGGGGGCAGCACCAGCACCCGCGCGCCGCTGCGCTGGGCCACCAGGTCCGCCGTGCGCCGGTCGTAGAAGGGTTCCATGATGATGACCTTGGCCCCCGTGCGGCGGATGGTGGCGATGAGCCCCGCCAGGTGGCTGGGGGAAGGCGGCACGCCCGGCCGCGGCTCCATGAAGCCCACGATGTTCATCCCCGTGTACTGCGCCAGGTAGCGCCAGCTGGTGTGCCACGCCACCACGGGCTTGCCGCGGATCTGCGCCAGCTGGGGCGCCCAGGCGCGCTCGGCGGCGTTCAGGCGCGTTTCCCACGCGGCGTAGTTGCGGGCGAAGGTCTGCGCGTCCGCGGGCGCCAGCTGGCTGAAGCGGTCGCGGAACAGCCGGGCGATGCGCCGGCCGTTTTCCGGATCCAGCCAGTAGTGCGGGTTGCCGCCGGGGTGCACGTCGCCCTGGCTGCGGTCCACGTTCCCCCGCGCCCGGTCCAGCACCTGGATGGCGCGGCTGGCGTCCAGGTAGCCGGTGCCGCCCGGGTTGATCCTGGGATTGCGCGCGCCCTGCACCAGCAGCGGCATCCACCCCGCCTCCAGGTCCAGCCCCACGAACGCGAACACGTCGGCGCTGCGCAGCTGCAGGATGAAGCTGGGCTTGGCCTCGACGAAGTGCGGGTCCTGGAACCCCTCGCTGATGTGCACCACCGTGCAGCGGTTACCGCACACCTCGGTGGCCAGGTCGGCCAGGTCGGTGGTGCTGGTGACCACCCGCAGCTGCCGCTGCTGCGCCGACGCCGGCGCGGCCAGCGCCAGCAGCGCGGCGGCCACCGCGGCGGTCTTTCTCGTAATTCCGTACATCGTCCGTCTCCTTCAGGTTGAGAAAGCGCTCGGCCCGCCGCTCGCGATGGGCGGCGGCGGGCACGTGATAGCTCAGAACGGGTGCGGCTTGTGCGGCCCCAGGGCGAACACCGCCTGCAGCAGGATGCGGTTGATGCCGTCGCCCTCACCGGGCTCCAGGCGCTCGAACGACGCGATCAGCTTGCTGAACTCGCTGGGGAAGAACTCCACGTAGGCGGACGCGGCCCTCAGCGCCTCGCCGTCCGCTTCAGGATCTTCCACCCAATCGTAGCGCGCGCCCAGGAACGAGCGCCGCGTAAGCTGGTAGCGGGCGAAGGCGAACGCGCCGGTAAAGCTGCGCCGCGGGCCCAGGAAGTCCACCGGGGTTCCGCCTGGGAGCGGCGGCACGAGCTGGCCGGGGTCTTCGTTGATCTGCCGCATCACCTCCGCCTGCACGATCAGCGACTTGTAGAGACCCTGCTGCAGCGGGCGCCAGCGGTAGGTGAAGTCCGCGCCCACGGTCGTCTGGCGGCGCGCGACGGCGTTGACCTCCAGGTCGTCGGGCACATCCAGCGCCTGCGCGCGCTTGCCGGTCAGGGCGCTGAAGCTGAGCTCCACGTTGGAGGCCTGCGACAGGTCCATGTAGTTGCGCAGGCGGGCGGAGTAGCCCAGGCCGCCCAGCTTTTGGTTGATGGGCTCCGCCGTCCGCAGCCCCTCCACCGGCTCGCCCAGCCCGTCCACGGCCGTCACCAGCAGCTCCTGGTAGAAGCCGAACGGCGCGAAGACGCGGCTGGCCTGCACGCCCGTGCCCTTGAGCCCCTCGGGGCCCAGGAAGCGCTGATAGACCCAGGGAAACTCCACCGTGTGCAGCGCCTCGCGGTGGGTAAGGTTCAGCTTGGAGACCGGCATCAGGAACCGCCCCAGGCGCGCCTCGATGCCGTAGGGGAGCGCCGTGGTGGTCAGGAACGCCTGCTCGATGGCGACGCCTTCCGCGTCGGAGATGCCCAGGAAGACGTCGCCGCGAAAGTACGGGTCCACCGCGGCGCCCGCGGCGATCTCGATCTCGCGGACCAGAAAGCGCTCGCCGCCTTCCTGCGTGCTCCCGTCGGGCGAGGCGTCGGCCACCAGGTCGCCGACGACGCTGATGTCGGGAAGAAGCCGCTGCACGGGGCCGGCGGCGGGCACGGTGTCGCTGCCGCTCTGCACCTGCATGGCGGAAAGCTCGGCGACCAGGGCGGCGCTGTCGGCGGCGGCGGCCGAGTCGCGCTGTGCCTGCGTGCGGGTGCTGTCCTGCTGGGCCGCGGCGCCGCGCGCCACCACCAGCAGGGAAAGAATGCAGATCGCTCTGCGCATGGATGCTCCCGATGGAATGCGTCTCAGTGCGCCTCGCGGAGTGTCCGCGGACGCATGCAATCGCATGCTCTCGCGGCGCCATCACCCCTGAAAACCGGGGCTGGTCGCTCGCGAGGGCTCGCACAGCGGACGTCAGTCAGCCGCGCGGAAGTCTGGATCGGGAGTTAGACGGGCGGTGCGCGCGCGTGGGCCCGCGAAAGGGGCACCGGCGCGGGGAGCGAGGCGGCGGGAGTGGCGGGGAGAGCGAGCGCGAAGTCCGCGAGCGCCCTTGTCGAGGCCGGCTCGTGAAGCGCGCGCGACACGGCCTGGCAGATGGCGCAGACCAGGTCGTGGTGGTGCGGCGGATCCGCCGGGTCCGTATCCTGGGCGGTCCATCCCGTGACCTGCGGATGGACGTGCGTCCATCCGTGCAGCACCGCCTCGGCGGGGACGCTGACAAGGTGCAGCAGCCCCGCGATGAGCAGCGCGGCCCTGTACAGGCGGCTGGGAAGTCCAAACCGGGAGGTTCTCATTGGACCGGCGGGTACCCGTGTCTGCGAACGTTGTTCCGGATCGGCACGATGCGGCGCCCGGGCAACGGTTGATTTCGGAACGATCCTGCGACTGACTCCGGCCGATCGATTTCCTGAGCGGCTGTCGCTGGACATCCCCACCCAAAGCGTTGACTTCCTGAGGGAGCGCCACACGGAACTCGAACGTTCACAATCGCTTGTGCGCGACCGAAGGATCTCCTCTCCGTCACTGCCGGGCCAGCCGTCGAGTGTCAAGTCCGGCCCCCCGGTCATGCCGGCGAGATCCTTCGGTCGGCGCCAGGCTGCATCATGGAAGGAGGTCGTGGCGCGGCGCCTCCCTCAGGAAGTCAACGCTTGTGACGGTTTGGCAACACGCTTTCAGCCCGAGGGAAGCGCCGCTCCGCAATCAATTCCGGGCGACCCGCCGGCGGCGGCGCACGCGCAGTGCCAGTCGGACGATGAAGAAGATCGTCACCGCCATCAGCACCAGCGCCAGCAGCGGGGCCAGGAAGCCGAGAACGATGGCCGCGATGGCCGCCACGTCTTCCACCACGCTCAACAGCGGGTTGCCCATGCCGCCGGTAGTGGCCGTGCTCCCCAGGCGCGCGGTGGCCTTGGCGGAGTGCACGCCCAGCGCCAGCGGCGCGCCCACCAGGATGCCGATGGCGACCGACTGCTCCGGCGCGAGCTGGTAGACGAACGGGGTGGCGGCCAGCGCCGCCAGCAGGGGCTTGGTGAGGACCTGCACGCCGTCCAGCGCATGGTCCACGATGGGGATTTTGTCGCCCAGGATCTCCAGCAGCGTCGCCACGCCAAAGATCAGCACCGTCTGCGGCTTTTCCAGCCACGCCAGGTTGCCCGGCAACGGCAGGTCCGTCATCCACGCGAACAGGCTGGCGCTGAATACGGGGAGAAAGGCGCGCAGCCCGGCCGTGGCCGCCAGCACCACGCCGAACGCCGCCGCGGAAAATGCGTCCATCAGCACAATCCATTCATCTTCAGGTTATCGCCCCACTCGCCCACACCGTTGACTTCCTGAGGGAGGCGCCGCTCCGCAAACTACGTTCAGGCAAAGGGTTGGCACCGACTGAAGGACCTTGTCTGCCTGACTGAGGGACTTGAACGGATCCCGAGGGCTGGGCTTCGCGCGACCCGACAAAGATCCTTCGGTCGCGCGCAAGCTTCTGTGGTTATGAAAGTTACGGGCGTGCGCTCCCTCAGGATGACAGTGTGCCTCGGGTGGGAGCCGGTAAGGTTTAGCAACACCCTCTGAGGGAGGCGCCGCGCCATGTCCTGCTTTTACAATTCTGCCTGGCGCCGGCCGAAGGACCTCGCCGGCATCACCGAGGGGCCGGTGTCGACGCTCGACGGCTGGCCCACGGCGGCGGAGAGTAGATCCTTCGGTCGCACGCAGGTGGTTGCGTGACTCCACGCTTTGCGTCGCGCTCCCTCAGGAAAGTCAACGCTTCGGATCAGGCATTCAGCAATCTTCCTCGCGCCTGAAAGGCGCCAGCGGAGTGGCGGAATGTCCAGCGTCCGCCGGTCACCGCACACCCGGTTCCACGTGCGGACACGACAACATTACCTTCCAGGCGGTTCTGCGCACGGGCCTTCCCACCATAGGCCGCGTTACCTTACCTTTGCCGCGCGAAAGCGCCCCGCCCTCTCCCCCGCCCCGACCTTCCCGATGAAGGACCTGACCACCGGCCCCGTATCGCGCCACCTGCTGGCCACCACCGGCTTCATGCTGGTGATGATGGTCTTTCAGACCCTGTACTTCCTGATCGACCTGTACTGGGTGGGGCGGCTGGGCACCGCGGCAGTGGCGGGCGTCTCCATCGCCGGCCAGCTCTCCTTCATCGTGCTGGCGCTGGGGCAGATGCTGGGGGTGGGCGCCACCACGCTGGTCTCGCACGCGTCCGGCCGCCGCGACGCCGCGGACGCGGGGCACGTGTTCAACCAGGCGCTCGGCATCTCGCTGGCCACGGCGCTGGGCTTTCTGGTGCTCGGGCTGGCCGGGCTGAACGCCTACACCCGGGCCATGGCGGCCGACGCGGCCACCGCGGCGGCGGCGCGCGCCTACCTGACGTGGTTCATCCCGGCGATGGCGCTGCAGTTCCCCCTGGGCGTGATGAGCGCGGCGCTGCGCGGCACCGGCCAGTTCCGCGCGCCGATGATCGTATCGACCGTGAGCGTCGTGACGAACATGGTGCTCGCGCCGTTCCTGATCTTCGGGTGGGTCACGGGACGTCCGCTGGGCGTGGCCGGGGCCGCGATCTCGTCGCTGGTCTCCATCGTGGTGGCGCTGGCGTGGCTGTCCACGCACTTCGTGGGCGCCGGCGCGTGGCTGCGCTTCTCGCGCGCGGACGCCCGGCCGCGGCTGGCCGCGTGGCGGCGGCTGCTGGGGATCGGCCTTCCCGCGGGCTTCGAGTTCGCCATGATGGCGCTGTACCAGGGCGTCGTCTACACCCTGGCGCGGCCGTTCGGCGCGGCGGAGCAGGCGGGGTTCGGCATCGGGATGCGGGTTATCCAGGCCACCTTCATGCCCGTGGTGGCGCTGGGCTTCGCGGTGGCGCCCGTCGCGGGGCAGAACGTGGGGGCGCGGCTCCCGGAGCGCGTGCGCGCGGTGTTCCGCGACGCAGCGTTCATGGCCACGGGCGCCATGCTGGTGCTTACGGCGGCCGTGCACCTGTGGGCGCACGGGATGGTGCAGTTCTTTACCGCGGACCCGGCGGTGGTGCAGGCCGGCACCGTGTACCTGCAGATCATCTCGTGGAACTTCGTGGCCTCCGGGCTGATCTTCGTGTCGTCCAGCCTGTTCCAGGCGCTGGGCAACACCCTGCCATCGCTGGCCGCGTCGTCGCTGCGCATGGCGATCGTCATCGTCCCGGCCGTTCTCCTCGCCCGCCTTCCGGACTTCCGGATGACGTGGGTCTGGATCCTGTCCGCGGCGACGGTGTGGCTGCAGCTGGGGCTGAGCCTGGCCCTGCTCCGCCGCGAGTTCACCCGCCGCCTGGGCACCGCAGACGTCCCCGCTCCTCTCGCCGCAGCCGGGGCGTAGACGTTCATCCGGATCCGCGGGTGACGAAGCGAAAAGCCTCCTCCCTGGCGATGGTGCCGGGGAGGAAGCTTTTTCGTTTGCATCCGAGAGGAAAACCGAGGCCGCACCCGATTCCGCCAGGGTGCGGCCTCCACCGTGGGATCGAGCGATCAGCAGACCGACGTCAACGGATGGATGGGATCACAGATGCAGGGGTCGGTCGCGTAGCCGCAGGAGACGGCGCAGGAGGGCTTGCTCGCCGCGAACAGCGCTGCCTGACCGTGCACGGTGCCCCGCTCCGCCGCCGCGGCGTTGGAGGAGCCGAACGATTCCACCTGCAGGGCGTCGAGGTTCAGCTTCAGCTTGGCCATTAGAGAATTCTCTCGAGAGGAGGGGGGAAGGAAGAAACAGAGGCCATCGGCCTCTCCCGAGGAATAAAGGCGGAAACCGTGGGTCACACAAGGGGCCCTTGGCGCGGGCGATTCCCCTGCGCCGCATCCTCCGCCCGGTAGTTCCATCGCGGCTCTCCCCCGCGGATCAGCGCTTCTTCTTGAGCATGGTGCCCCGGCACCCCGCGGCGCCGCAGTGGCAGGGAAAGCGCCGCTTTACGGCCGGCGTGTGCCGGTCCTGCGTGATCATCTGGTAGTCGAACGTGAGCTCCTCGCCGGGCGGAATGTCGCGGAGGCTCTCGATGTAGATGCGGCGCTCCTCGATCACCGACGTGCAGTTGGGATCGCAGGAGTGGTTGATGAATCGGGAGATGTTGCCCCGCACGCCGCCGTCCACCAGCAGGTCGTCCTCCACGGTGAACAAGAGCGTGTGATAGGGGAC
>DASTVC010000226.1:0-3336 GCA_035759295.1 Longimicrobium sp.
CGCGTCCACCGCCGGCGCGGGAAGGGCGCCGCGGTCCACCTTGCCGTTCGGCAGCCGCGGCAGCTCGCCCAGCGCGACGACGAACGTCGGCACCATGTAGTCCGGCAGCCGGTCCTTGAGGAACGCCTTCAGCGCCGCCGCCGACACGTCCGCACCGTCCTCCGCCACCACGTAGCCGACGAGCACGCGGTCGCCGGGCGCATCCTCGCGAACCGTGGCGACGGCGTCGGCCACGGCGGGGTGGCGACGCAGGGCGTCTTCCACCTCGCCCAACTCCACGCGGTAGCCGCGCACCTTCACCTGGTGGTCGGTGCGGCCCAGGCAGTCCACCTGCCCGTCGGCGCCGCCGCGCCCCAGGTCGCCCGTGCGGTACATCCGCGCGCCCGGCTCCGCGCTGAACGGGTCGGGGATGAACTTTTCCGCGGTGGCGGCGGGGCGGCGCAGGTAGCCGCGGCTCAGCCCGCCGCCCGCGATCCAGATCTCCCCCGTCTCGCCGTCCGCCACCGGCTGGTAATCCGCATCCAGGATGTACAGCCGCGTGTTCGCCACCGGCCGTCCCACGGGCATCGTCCGCTCCGTGCCGCGCGGGGGGACGGCGTACGTGGAATAGGTCGTGTCCTCCGTGGGTCCGTAGAGGTTTACGACCTGCCGGAGCTCGGGAAGGGCGCGGTAGAGGTCCTGCGCCAGCTCGTTGCGCAGCGGCTCGCCGCCCAGGTTCAGCGAGCGGACGGAGCGGGGGATGCCCCCCATCCGCAGCAGTTCGGCCGCCGCGGAGGGCACCATCGACGCCACGTCGACGGACTCGCCCTCCGGGAGCGTGGCCAGGTGCAGCGCGTTGGGGACGATGACGATGCGCGCCCCCAGCGAAAGCGGCACCCACGTCTCCGCCACGTGCACGTCGAAGCAGACGGAGGTGCTGGCCAGCACCGACGTCCCCTCGCCGATGGCCAGCGCCTCGGGCGCCCAGCGGATGAGGGTCGCGACGGCGGCGTGGCGGATCTGCACGCCTTTGGGGGTGCCGGTGCTGCCGGAGGTGTAGATGACGTGCGACAGGTTCTCCGGGTCCACGCCGCACTCCACGGGTTCCATGCACTCACCGGCCAGCGCCTGCCACCGCCCGTCCAGCGCCACCACGTCCGCGCCTTCCGCCTGCACCGCGCCGGCCAGCCCCGGCTGCGTGAGCAGCACGGAAACGCGCGTGTCGGCCAGCATCAGCCGCACGCGCTCGCGCGGGTACACCGGGTCCAGCGGCACGTACGCGCCGCCCGCCTTCAGCACGCCCAGCATCCCCACCACCAGCTCCGCCGAGCGATCCATGTAGACGCCGACGAGCACGTCCGGCCCCACGCCGCGGCGGCGCAGCAGACGGGCGGCCTGGTTGGCGCGCGCGTCCAGCTCGCGGTAGGTCAGCTCCGTGCCGCCGCAGCGCACGGCGACGGCGTCGGGGGTGCGGCGGGCCTGCGCCTCCACCATCTGGTGCACGCACCAGCCACGCGGGTAGTCGCGCGCCGTGTCGTTCCAGGAATGGATGGCCGGCGTCAGCGGGGTGCCGCTGGCGCGCGGCGGAAGGGAAGAACGCTCCACGTGCAGCTCCGTGAGGGGTGAACCGTCAGCGAGCCTCCTGAGGAGTGCGATGGGTAGCCACTCCAATCCTTATAAGCACATTAACGTGTTGTAAATCATCTCTATCCTGTAAGACTATTCTGAGTCTGGTTAATCGTCAAGTCATAGCCGGAAACGTGTGTGTTACAGCACAGGCTTGGGTTTCCATCCCAGGTAAACAAAAGAACTTTGTGCGCTATTCTAGAGGAGTATAGCTTACTACGTCATCTTTCTTGTGGTGGGAAACCAGGCCAGCGTTAAACGAGCGGCCATGGAACGACGTGAGCTGTGGATGCTGACGGTTGTACGGGATCTCGTAGCAGCGCAGAATGTGCATTGCGCTCTATTTGGGACTAGTAGTGAACATGTTGGATTTTTCTCGTCTCGGCTCCGGCCCCCCGGCTTCTCGGCTCCGCATGCGGGGAATTCTGGTTCTTCGTGGATTTGGTTGCAGAGGAGCGTAGAACCGTCATTCCGAGGGACGCGCCCGCGTGATCCTGACGCGTGCTGGATGTTTGAGCGCCGACCGAGGCCTCCACGCATCTCCCTCCACCGCGCCTCCCTATGCCGGGCCCGCCCGGCCGCTCCCGCCCTCTCCCCTTGGCCCCCTTTGGCAGGGCTTCGGGACCTGCTCCCCCCGTCCTGCCCCCGAAAGCTCGGTGAGCATTCCCGTGTCGCGGCCTGGCTCGCCGGGTGGCGGTCCCCTCCCGCTCACGGGCCGGGCTGGCTCGGTCGCCACGCCGGGCCTCCCCGGCGCGATTCCCCGTCCTTGTTTCCTTCTCTGCTTCCGCAGCACCTCGATTCGTCCATTTTGAGCACACCATTCCGGACGGCGCGGCCTTCCCGGCAGCAAACACTTTTGCGAATTCATGGATCGCGAAACCCCCTGGTTTCGTCAGCCGAGCCCACTGAATACAAGGTTTGGGATGACCATTCACTTTTATGTGTAGTTTGACTCAATCTGTCCGTCCAGCATGAAATATTCTGCTGGCAACATTCTCCCTGTTTACACGGAAGCGATTGATTGTCAACGGTATGCATACGTTTACAAGAAAATGGCTAGGTCTGTGGCGTGTGCTCTTTGTAGAATATTGAGTCATAAAAGGGGCATAAGTGGGGAGTGACTGGTACATGTAGACGTAGCAGATGATCTGGGTGACTCATGGCAACCCGTTACCCGGACCGGCCGTGCGTGAAGCGGAAAAAAACAAAATTTTACGGCACGTGGATTGCCGCTGCCCCGGCATCTGCCGCACTCCTTCTACCCCTCCACCCACGTCCCGACACACGCCTGGTCCGCCCCGGGGCGCACGCCGCCGCCCCTGGACTTTCGCGCACGGCCTGCTTGCCAGGCCCGCGCTCCCGAACGCGGAGCCAACCCACCGGCACCACGTGGTTCGCCATCCCCGTCCCGGCCGCGGCCGGCCCACTTCAGGAGGAGGGCTTCATGCCTGTCACCGTGTCGTACCCCGGCGTGTACGTGCAGGAAATTCCCAGCGGGTCGCGGACCATCGGCGGCGTCGCGACGTCGATCACCGCGTTCGTGGGGCGCACCTGCCGCGGGCCCGTGAACCAGGCCCGTACCATCTTCAACTTCGGCGACTTCCAGCGGTACTTCGGGGGGCTGAGCCATGGCTATCCCCTGGGGTTCGCTATCCGCGACTTCTTTCAGAACGGCGGGTCGCAGGCCATCGTCGTCCGCATCTACGGGCCGGAGTGGCTGACTTTTCCCGT
>DASTVC010000227.1:0-14667 GCA_035759295.1 Longimicrobium sp.
GCCGCGATGCGCGCCTGCTGCAGCTGCGCCGTCTTCTGTCCGCCGCTCAGCAGGGGGATGGATACGTTCAGCCCCGCCGTCCAGTCCGTCCGCCAGTCACCGGTGAGATCCACGGGACTCGACGGATAAAGGAGGCGGCCGTAGTTCATCGACAGGGAAACGTTGGGCAGAAAGGCGCCGCGGGCGATGCGGATGTTCTGCTCCGCGATGGTCACCTGCCGCTCCGCCTGCGCCACCAACGCGCGCCGCGCCAGCGCCTCCGCCGCCAGGACGGGCCGGGCCAGCGCCTCGGCGGAGGGGACGTCCAGTGGGGTGGTGAGCGCCACGGGCGCGTCCAGCGGCAGGTCTACCAGCCGCTTGAGGTTCAGCAGCGACAGCTCGGCCGCGTTCTGCGCCTGCACCAGCTGCGGCCGCAGGTTGTCGCGCGAGACTTCCGCGCGGAGGACTTCCAGCTCGCTCGCGCGGCCGGCGGAAAGGCGCAGCCGCTCCTGCTGCAGGAACGCTTCTGCCTGCTCCAGCGCCTGCTGGGCGCCGGCGGCCAGCTCCTGCGAGAAGAGCGCGTTGACGTACGCCGTGCGCACCTGCAGCTCGATCTCCGCCGTCTGCTCCACCAGCTCCAGCCGGGCGACCTCGCGGAACTGGCGGGCGATGTTCATCGCCGCGCCCGTGCGGCCGCCGGAGTACAGCAGCTGCGAGCCGCTGAGCGTGGCCTGGTACGCGTTGGCCTGGCCGAACGGCAGGTTGCCGAACAGCGCGCCCAGCCCGCCGAGCCCGGCCAGCGGCGCGTTCTCTTCCAGGTACCGCACCCGCTCGGCCAGCGGCGCCGTGCTGTCGGGCTCGAAGCGCAGCGAATCGGGGAGGGTAAAGCCGCCGCCGCCGCTGAACGCGGAGGCGAACGTGCGGGTGTAGCCCACGTTGGCGCTCACCTGCGGCAGGGCCCCGGCGCGCGCTTCGCGCACCTGCGACTCCGCGATCTGCACCTGGCTGCGCGCCAGCCGCACTTCCTCGCTCTGCCCCAGCGCGCGCCCCACGGCGGCCTGCAGCGAGAGCGCAGCGGTGTCCCCCCGCGCCCCCGCGGCCGGCTGCTGCGCCGCCAGTGCGGCGGGCACGGCGGCCAGCACCGCGGCGAGCGTCCATCCCAGTCGTCTCATCATTCCTCCAGGGCGGTCCCCCGCCCATCCGATTCGTAGTCGTCCGGCTCCGCCTGGGGAGCCGTCCACCGCGCCGCGAGCCCCGCCCGCACCGCTTCCCGCAGCCGTACCCGCCGCCCCGACCCCGCGGGCGGCGGCGCCCCCACCACCAGCAGCCAGCGCGGCGACCCCTGCGCCGCCGGCACCCTCACCGTTCCCCCGCGGGGCCGTGTTCCGTCATCACGGTGATCATCCCTATGCAATACGTTCAGTACGCACGATATCCATACGGCGCGGCGCATCCGGAGCGCGAGCGCCATCTCTTCCTATTCGACCGTGCTCCGCTCGCGGATCTGGCCGAGGAGATCGCTGACGACCCGCTGCGCCCGCTCGTGGAACGCGATCGCGCGGTCGAAGCGCTGGCGCAGCACGGGCGAGCGGCCGCTGACGGACTCCGAGCCCTGGCGCAGGCGGCGCAGCATGGAGCCGATTCCCTGCACCGCGCGCTCGAGGGTGCGCTCGCTGATGTCGGGCGAGATGCGATAGTAGTCGCGCCGGTCGCCCGCGCGGGTCACGCGCTCGGCAATGCCCAGCTGCTCCAGCAGGCGCGCGTTGCTGCTCGCGCTTCCCTTGCTCACCCGCAGCTGCTCGGCGACGTCGTCCAGCGAGCACGCTTCCTCCTGCACCATCAGAAAGCCGAACAGGCGCCCCGCGATTCGCGGTGCGCCGTCCTCTTCGAACTGCCGCCCCATGCTCTCGATGAAGTCCGTCGTCGCTGCGTCCATTGTCCTGTGCCCAGAGGTGAGCCGAAGGATAATGGGTGGTGAACGTTCAGTCAATACTGAACGTACTGCATGTGCAGGAGAGAGTGCGTGAGTGCGAGAGTGATGGAGTGATGGAGCGATGGAGTGATGGAGTGATGGGGCGCGTTTCCGCGGCGGCCCCTCCCCGCCGACTTCGCCGCTCGTTCCTCGCGGTTCGCGGCGACCCCAACTGCGGGGGGAGGGATGGCGTTTGCTCAGCAGTGGTGCTGAAAAACCCCTCTCCCGCAGTTTGGGAGAGGGGTCGACCGCCGTCGCGAGGAACGAGCGTAAGGCTGGTCGGGGGTGAGGGCCCCGCCTACGCGAGCGGGCTTTCCTCCTCATCATCCATCTCTACCTCCGCCGCCCTGGCGTGCCGCTTGGCGAGGATTGTCGTCGCGAACAGACCGACGAGGAGCACGATGATCGCCAGCAGCACCAGCACGTCGTACCCGAGAAGAATGCCCGCCGCGGCCAGCACCGCGCCGGCGAAGAAGATCCGGATCTTCCAGTCCAGAAAGGGGTCCAGCTCGCGGCGGGCGCGGCTGATCACGCGCGCTCCAGAAAGCGCGCCACGCCGGCCTTCATGTCCTCCGTCATCCGCGCCACCACGTTCACGTCCGCGCCGGAGCGCAGTGCCGCCTCGAAGCCCATCCCGTCGGCGTGGTACAGTAGCCGCTTGGAAAGCTGCACCGCCGAGGGGCTGCGCTTCGCCAGATCCTCGAGGAACAGGTCGCGCTGGCGGTCGAAGTCCGTGTCCGGCCAGGCGTGGTTGATCAGCCCGATGCGCTCCGCCTCGGCCGCCGCGATCGGCTGTCCCGCGACGATCAGCTCGAACGCGCGCTTCTCGCTCACGTTGCGCCGCAGGATGGCCATCACCATCGCCGGCACAAAGCCGATGCGCACCTCCGGATAGCCGAACTCCGCCGTATCCGCCGCCAGCACCACGTCGCACGCCGTCGCCAGCCCGCATCCCCCCGCCAGCGCACGCCCGCGCACGCACGCGACCACCGGCTTGCGCATCCGCCGGGGAAGGAGGAAGAGCTCGGCCAGCTCGTCCACGTCCTCCAGGTTCTCCATCACCGACGACTCGGCGATCTTCCGCAGCGCCGACAGGTCCGCGCCGGAGCAGAAGTCCTTCCCTTCCCCCTCGATGGCCACCACGCGCACGGCATCGTCCCCATCCGCCTCGCGAAGCGCGGACTTGAGGGCGGCGATGAGCTCCGCGTTCAGGGCGTTGCGCTTGTCGGGGCGGTTGAGGACCAGCGTCCGCACCCCGCCCTGGTCGCGGACCCGCAGCGGGCCGTCCGTGCTCACGATCCGGCGCCCGCTTCGGCCAGCCGGGCGATGTCGTCGGAAACGTCGACCTCCATCCGCAGGATCGCGGTGGAGAGCACCTTGCCCTGCGCGTCGGTCTTGAGGCTCACCGTGCCGCCGCCGCCCAACGCGTTGTGCAGCAGAAAGTTGAGCGCCTCCAGGTTGGGCAGCTCGAACCGCTCCACCGCCCCGTGGACGATCCCTTCGAAATGCTTCTTCACCCGCTCGGTGGTCAGCTGCTCCACCAGGACGGGGTAGAACTCCGGGCGCAGGGCGATGACACCCACGTTCGCGGTGTCGCCCTTGTCGCCGGAGCGGGCGTGGGCCAGGTGCAGCAGCTGAAGTCGGGGCATGCGATGCGGATATCCGTCAGTACGTGGGTCTTCGACGCGCGAAGAGCATCAGCAACCGGACGACGATTGCAAGCTCGGTTCGGGGGAAGAGTAGAGTTTGCGGGCCGGGGGCTGCAAGGGGCGGACCTTGGGGGATGCGATGGGCCTGATGCGATGAAGGGTGGGATGGGAGAGGAAAGCCAAACGACTGGTCAAAGGGCAAAGAGAAACAACAGACTCTCATTTTGTTGTTTGTGTCATTTTAGGATAGTGTCCAGCTTCTGAACAGTTCCCCATGCGACCGACGGCCGAGGCAGGAAACTCCCTCTCAGACATAGATCAGGGAAACGGTGCGCGGCGTCGTTTCCCAGTATTCATCAACCAAAATGCCCAGGAATTCCGCACCGGAATGGTGCACAACGCACCTTGATTGTGCGTCGGCGGATCGACGGACCACAAGAGAAACCCCAGTGGCGATATAGAATCTTAGGTCATAAAAGGAGTGGCATACGAGTTGCCTAACGTTTGTGTACGGAACGAGCGCACCACTCTGCGCGTTCCGCATCCCCCACTCCCTTCTGGAGGAACCACCACATGTCTCATCCCCGCATGGCAGCCGCCGCGCTGCTCGCCCTGGGCCTGGCCGCGTGCTCGGACCAGCCGTCCGCCCCCCTGGCCGAAGCGCGCCTGGACCCGCTCGCGCTTCAGCAGCAGCAGGAAGAGGTCGTGCCCGGCGAGATCCTCATCAAGATGAAGGACGGCATCTCGCTGAACGAGCTCACGGGCCGCACCCCCGGCCTGCGGCTGGAGCGCCGGCTGGCGGAGCGCAGCCGGATCGCGGTGCTGAGCGTTGCGCGCGGCAGCGAGCGCGCCGAGGCCGCACGCCTCTCCGCCGACCCGCGCGTGGAGTACGCCGAGCCCAACTACATCCGGCGCATCGAGGGATGGGCGCACTACAACCCCGGCGGCCTCACGGCGTACTTCAACACCTCGCCGTTCGCCGCTCTGCCCTCCACGTACTCGTCCATCACCGACGCGGACATCGACGCGGTCGCGGGCATCGGCAGCGGCGGCTCGCAGGTGGTCATCGGCAGCCTGGACACGGGCGCCGACACCGACCACCCCGAGCTCACCGGCAAGCTGATCTTGGGCTGGGACTGGGCCAACAGCGACGCGCTGCCGGAGGACGACAACGGCCACGGCACGCACACCATCGGCACCATGGTGGGCACCACCGTGGGCGTGGCGGGCGTGACCGGCGCGGGCACCAACGTCAAGGTGTACGTGCAGAAGGTCTGCACGGCCGCCGGCAGCTGCCCCACGGCGAACATCGTGAACGCCATCTACGCGGCCGCGGACTACCCCGGCATGGTGGCCATGAACCTGAGCCTGGGCGGCACCAGCATCTCCACGGCCGAGGTGAACGCCATCAACTACGCCGTGAACACCAAGGGCGTGCTGGTGATCGCCGCGGCGGGCAACTCGGGCGCCGGCACGGTGGGCTGCCCCGCGTGCAACGTGAACTCCATCTCCGTGGCCGCCACCAACTGGCGTGACGCCCGCGCGTACTACTCGCAGTACGGCTCCGGGCTCGACATCTCCGCGCCGGGCGGCGAGCTGTACAGCAACACCACCAACGAGATGGGCATCTACAGCACCTACCTGAGCGGCGGATACGCGTACCTGCAGGGCACGTCGATGGCCACGCCGCAGGTGACCGGCGCCGCCGGCGTGGTGGCCAGCAAGACCGGCCTGACCGGCGCCGCGCTGCGCACCCGCCTGCAGAGCACCGCCGACGACAAGGGCGCCGCCGGCTACGACACCACCTTCGGCAACGGCCGGCTGAACGTCTACCGCGCCATCACCAACACGACGCTGGCGTACCCGGGGTAACACCCGGCGGGAGGATGAAGAGCGGGGCTCCGCCACCTCGGCGGAGCCCCGCTCCCGTTCCCGCGGGGGTTCCTTGCGACTCGCGGCGACCCCTCCCCCTCCTCCCAACCGCGTCCCGACCGCGGGGGGTTAGCGTTTCCCCCGCACTTGTGCATACGAACAACCCCTCCCCCGCAGTTTGGGGGAGGGGTCGACCGCCGTCGCGAGGAACGAGCGAAAGGCCGGTCGGGGGTGAGGGCCCCCGCGGGTCGCGAGAGCGCCTCGTTCACCCGTTCACCCGCACACCCGCTCACGAGTGGTAGTTCGGCGCCTCGCGGGTGATGGTCACGTCGTGCGGGTGGCTTTCGCGCAGGCCGGCGCCGGTGATGCGCATGAACTGCGGGTCGCGGCGCAGCGTCTCGACGTCCGCGCACCCCAGGTAGCCCATCCCGCTGCGCAGGCCGCCCGTGAGCTGGTAGATGGTGTCGCTCGCCGGGCCCTTGTACGGCACCCGCCCCTCGATCCCCTCGGGGACGAACTTGCGGGCGTCGCTCCCCTCCTGGAAGTAGCGGTCCGCCGACCCTTCGCTCATCGCGCCGAGGGATCCCATCCCCCGCACGATCTTGAAGCGGCGGCCCTCCAGCAGGAACGCCTCGCCGGGGGCTTCCTCCGTCCCCGCCAGCATGGAGCCCATCATCACCGTGTGGGCGCCGGCGGCGAGCGCCTTTACCACGTCACCGCTGTACTTGATGCCGCCGTCCGCGATCACCGGCACGCGCCCGGCCGCGCCCTCCACCGCGTCCATCACCGCCGTCAGCTGCGGCACGCCGATCCCGGCCACGACGCGGGTCGTGCAGATGGAGCCCGGGCCCACGCCCACCTTCACCGCGTCCACGCCGCGCTCCACCAGCGCCTCGGCGCCGCCCTTCGTCGCCACGTTGCCGCCGATGAGCTGCGCGTCGGGGAACGCCTCGCGGATGCGCGCCACCGCGTCCAGCACCCCCTGCGAGTGCCCGTGCGCCGTATCGACCACCAGCACGTCCACGCCGGCGTCCACCAGCGCCCGCGCCCGGTCCACGTCGCCCGCCGACGCGCCGATGGCGGCGCCCACGCGCAGGCGGCCACGCTCGTCCTTGGCCGCGTTGGGAAACTGCTGGCGCTTGCGGATGTCCTTGACCGTCATCAGCCCCTGCAGCACCCCGTCTTCGTCGACGATGGGCAGCTTCTCGATGCGCCACCGGTGCAGGATCTCGCGCGCCTCGTCCAGCGAGGTACCCACGGGCGCCGTCTTCAGCCGGTCCTGCGGCGTCATCACCTCGTGCACCGGGCGCGAACGGTCGGTCTCGAACTGCAGGTCGCGGTTGGTGATGATGCCCACCAGGCGCCCGCCGTCGACGACGGGGATGCCGCTGACCGCGGAGCGCTCCATCAGCCGCAGCACGTCTCCCAGCGTCTCGCGCGGGCCGATGGTGAACGGCTTGGCGATCATCCCGCTCTCCGACCGCTTTACCCGGTCCACCTCCTCGGCCTGCCGGTCGATGGACATGTTCTTGTGGATGATGCCGATCCCCCCCTCGCGCGCCATGGTGATGGCCATCCGGCTCTCCGTCACCGTGTCCATGGCGGCGGAGACCAGGGGGATGGCCAGCTCGATGCTGCGGGTAAGGCGGGTGCGCAGGTCGGCGCTGGCGGGGAGCACCGCCGAGCGGCGGGGCAACAGCAGCACGTCGTCGAAGGTCAGTCCCTCGCCCACCAGGCGGGCGGCGGTCGCGTCCGGGCGGTTCATCAGGCCTCCACAATGCGGCGAGCCCGCCGGTCCTCGGCTCCCGTGCGGGGGAGAAGGTCGGCGGGCATCTGGGTCGTTCGCGGCGTGTTTCGTCGTTCCATGGCGGAAGTTATCCGCAGCCTCCGCACCTGTCAATTCCCCGCGGGATCCGGCTGCGCGGCCTCCGCCGCCTCTTCGTCCACCGGCTCCGTCTCCCACACCCCCGCCACGAACCGGCCCACGTCGCCGCCGATCTGGTCGAAGACGGGGAGCAGCGTCTGCACGGGGGCGCGCAGCAGGTCGGTAAAGAACTCCAGCACCCCCAGCACCTGCGCGCCGTGGCGGACGGGAAAGGCGACGGCGGCGTGCAGGCCGTCGGTGCGGATGGCGGAGTGGCGGGGAAAGTTGGCGTCCTGCCCCACGTCCTCGATCCACAGCGTCTGCCCCGTGGTCCACACCTGGCCCGGCAGCCCTTCGCCGTGCGCCAGCCGCATCTGCCCCGTCTCGCTGGCGAACACGGTGCCCTTGTGGATGCGCGCGGCCCACACGCAGCGGGAGATCAGCGTGCCGTCGCCCCCCGCCGCGTCCTCGGGCGCCCAGAACGCGCCCACCAGCCACCCCATGCTGTCGCCAACGGCCTCCAGCACGCCGGTAATGGCCTCGTCACTGGACGAGGCGTTGCGCAGCACGTTGCGGACGGAGCGGACCACCGGCAGCGACTCGTAGGGCATATCGGGCAAACGTCTGATGGATGAAGACGGCGTCGTCGGGACAATCTCGCGTGCGCGGCGCTCCAGCGCAAAACTTCCGGTCACGCAAAGCATGTCCATGCAAGAACGGGCGCGCGGCGATGCTTGTTCACTCTTTTCATTTCTGCGCCTCCCGCGTAAGATTTCGGGCGCGCACGAAGGCCGGCGACGCGCTGTCAGAAGGTTCACAAAATGTGCGCCTTTTGCCACAAGCACGTTGACGTCGGGCAGCATCCGGCGTACTGTGCCAAAAGGTGAACGTTTCGTCCTCCTTCTGGCATCTGGCAATGCCCGGCTCCGCATTCAACGCGATCTACGAGATCGCGGACGAGCAGAACGGCTACGTGACCACGGCGCAGGCCGCGGGCGTACACGTCGGCAAGAACACGCTGGCCATGATGGCGCGGCGCGGCGTGCTGGAACGGGTGAGCTGGGGCGTCTACCGGCTGAGCCGGTTCCCGGTGTCGGCGATGGACCAGTACGTGGAGGCCAGCCTGTGGCCCCTGTCCACGCGCGGGGTGGTGTCTCACGAATCGGCGCTGGCCATCTACGGCCTGTCTGACGCGAGCCCCACCAGGATCCACATCACGGTGCCGAAGTCGATGCGCGTCCGGCGCCGGCTGCCGCGGGGGCTCGTCATCCACCGCGCGACGCTGGGACCGGCCGACACCCAGGTCCACGAGGGCGTTCCGGTCACCACGCCGGAGCGCACCATCCGCGACTGCCACGCGGCGCACCTGGGACCGGCGCTGGTGCGCCAGGCCATCCGCGACGGCAGACGCACCGGCCACCTGCGCGTGGCCCAGGCAGAAAAGCTCGAACGGGAGTTGCTCGGGGCTCACCAGGACGGGGAGGAACCGTGAGAAGCACCGTAAAGCCACCCACTTCGGAACGCACGCTGGCCAGGTACGTGGCGGCCCACGCACGCGAGACGGGGGCCGACGTGGCCCGCGTGCGTCGGCTGATCTCGTTCATGGCGCTGGCGGGCGCGCTTCGCCAGTCCCTGCAGGGCGACGACGCCGGTCCGCGCTTCGTGATCAAGGGCGGGGTCGCGCTCGAGTTGCGGCTGCGGGACCGGGCGCGAGCCACCCGCGACCTGGACGTGATCCTGAACCAGGACGAAGGAGACCCCCTGGACGCGCTGGAGGAAGCGCTGGCCGTCACATACGAAGGGTTCACCTTTCGCCGCAAGGGCGAGGAGTTCCGGATGCGGAACGGCGCCGTCCGCGCAAAGATCCAGGTGTCGTTCCGCGGGCGCGAATGGGGCACGGTGGAAGTGGACATCGCCCGGCGCGAGGGCGAGGCCGAGGTGGACCTGCTCCCCGCCATCCCGCTGCTGGACCAGTTCGGCCTTGCCGGGCCGGACGAGCTGGAGTGCATCTCGCTGCGGCACCACGTGGCGCAGAAGTTCCACGCCGTTACCCGCCCCATTCCCGGCGGCGGGGCGAACGACCGGTTTCGCGACCTGGTGGACTTGCTGCTGATGCGGCAGCTGGTGCAGGACTATGCGGCGCTGCGCCAGGCGTGCGAAGAGGTGTTCCAGCGCCGCGCGACGCACGCCTGGCCTCCATCCATCACGGCGCCCGCGAACTGGACGGAGCCGTTCGCCCGCATGGCCGAGGAGACCGGCCTCCCCATCCGCGATCTCGAGACGGCGGTAGAGGAGGTGGAGCGCTTCATTGCCGACGTCGTCGCCACAGGCACGCCGTCCGTCGCAGCACCCGCGCAAGCCGCCTGATCCCGCAGAGACGGAGGCTGTGATGGCAGAAGGATCACGATTTGTCCACCTTTTGCCAACGTCTCAGGGGATGATGATGTAGTTCGGAAGCCCACTGTGCTTCACAATGATATGAAAGAGGACGCCGGGGATATTTCCCCTGCGTCCTCCTGCTTTTCCATGACCCGTTCACCCGTTCACCCGTTCACCCGTTCACCCGTTCACCCGTTCACCCCTCCTCGAGCGCCACCTCCGCATCGGTAACCTCGTTAAGCCGGGAGATGTACACGGTCAGGCGCTCGGAAACCGAGCGCAGCGCGGCGCCGGCGGCTTCGATCTCGTGCAGGGTATCGGCCTGGCGGGCGGCGGCTTCGGCGACGGCGCTCACGGCCTCGCCGTTGGCGGCGGCGCCCTGGGCCACGGCAGCGATGTCGTCGCGCAGGCCGGCGATGCGCGCCTGCTGCTCCCCCGCGCGGCCCGCGATGCGCGTCGTCAGTTCCTCCGCGCCGCTGGCCGCGGCGACGATGCGGTCGATGGAGTCCAGCGCGGTGCGAGAGAGCTCGCCCACGCCGGCCAGGCGCGCGGAGCCCTGCTCCATCCGACCCAGCGCGGAAGCCATCTGCCCCCGCACCGCGTCCACCATCTCCCGCGCCTGCACCGCCGCGCCGCCGCTGCTGTCCGCCAGCTTGCGCACCTCGTCCGCCACCACCGCGAAGCCGCGCCCCTGCTCCCCCGCGCGCGCCGCCTCGATGGCCGCGTTCAGTGCCAGGAGATTGGTCTGGTCCGCGATGGAGCGGATCGTCTCCACCACGGTGGCGATCTGCGCGCTGGCGCGGGAAAGGTCGCCCATGGCGCGCGCCTCGGAGCCCACGAAGTCGCGCAGCTCCACCAGGCGGCTGATGGCCTCGACGATGGCGCCGCGGTTCTCCGCGGCCAGCCGGCGCGCGTCGCGGCTGGCCTCCGCCGTCTCCCCCGCGTCGCGCGACATGGCGGCCGCGGCGCCGGCGAGATCCTCCGTCACCGCCAGGCCGCTGGCCGTCTGCCGCCCCTGCTCGGCCACGCGGCCGCGGATCTCCCCCGCGCGGGCCGCCACCCCTTCCCCGCTCTCCCGCAGTCCGGCGAGGCGGCCACCCAACGTCCGCAGCTGCGTGTCGATCTCCCGCGCGCTCTGCGTCATCGGCCGGACGAGTCCGTCCAGCTGCAGGGCGAGGGCGAGCTGGCGGGCGAAGCGCTCGATGAGGCGCGCCTCCGCGGGGGTGTAGACGCCGGCACGGTGGTGGCCGATCTCCAGCAGCCCCAGCGGGTTGCGGCCGTAGGCCAGCGGCACCAGCACCAGCGAGCGCACGGGGCCGCGCGTTCCCACCCGCGGGTCGGCGTGGGCATCCGCCACCAGCAGCGGCTCGCCGCCGTCCGCGAACACGCGCTCGCGCAGCGGCTGGTAGGATTCCAGCGCGTCCTCTTCCACCACCGGCGGGTGCACCATCACCAGCTCGCCGTGGCGCACGCCGTACACGTGCAGCCAGCTCCACTCGATCAGCCGCCCCGCCATCTGCTCGATGTTGGCCATCGATTCCGCCAGCGGCATCCCCGCGGTGACCACGGCCTCCATTGCCGCCACCTTGCGCAGCTCTTCGCTGGCGATGGCCTCCGCCAGCAGCGCGCGGGCCAGCACGCCGGGAAAGACCACGAAGGCCAGGATGGCGATCCACGCCCCCCATCCCCCGATCACCGCGATCGCCGCGGCCGTGCACAGCGCCCCCAGGCTCCCCAGCGCCGCCGCCACCACCTCGTAGCGGATGAGCACCATCCGCTCGCTGGTGTTGAGCTTGTTGCGGACCAGGAGAGAGAAGTAGAAGAGGAGCCGCGAGGCGGTGAAGTAGACCAGGAAGTAGGCGGGGACCACGGGGAGGCCCGCCACGGTGAACGCCGGCACCATCCCCGCCGGCATGTCCGCGTGCGAAAGCCCCGCGGCCGACGCCGCCACGGCATATCCGCCGAACCCCGCCAGCGCCGCCAGCGCCTCGCGCCCCGCGTTCACGTACGCGGCGAACCCCGGCTTGCCCCGCACGGCGTCGCCCAGAAAGGTCCCCAGCCACGCCGCCACGATGGCCGCCACCGGCTGGCCGAGGAGCGTCAGCGCGCCCACGGGGACCACCGTCATGGTGACGTAGGCGAACTTGGAGAGGCTCACCGCGCCCATCCGCAGCGCCGCCACCGCCACCGTTCCCGCCACCGCGGCGATCCATCCCGCGGCGCTCGGCGGATACAGGACGACGGCGCCCAGCAGCACGAGCGCGCCCCGCAGCTGCAGGGCGCGCGCATAGACCCGCAGGAGGCGAACCGCCCCCGGGGAAAGCCGTTCTTCCGTCACGCGCGGCGGGCGCCTTCGACGGCCTTCCGCAGCTCCCGCACGAAGCGCCGGCCGCCTTCGGTCCCCTCCGCCTGCAGCGCGTCCACCAGCGCGCTGCCCACCACCACGCCGTCCGCCACCCGCGCCACCGCCGCCGCCTGCTCCGCCGTGCTGATCCCGAACCCGACCGCGACGGGAACGTCCGTCATCCGCCGCACCTCCTCCACCTCCGCCGCCAGCCCGGATGCCAGCTCCTGCCGCGCGCCGGTGACGCCCGTCCGCGAGACGTAGTAGAGAAAGCCGCGCGCCGCCGCCGCGATCTCCCGCACCCGCTCCGGCTTCGTCGTCGGCGCCACCAGGCGGATCAGGTCCAGCCCGGAGGCGTTGATGCGCGCTTCCATCGCCGGGTCTGCGCCCACGGGAAGGTCCGTCAGCAGCACTCCCTGCGCGCCCGCGGAGGCCGCGTCCGCCAGAAAGCGGTCCAGCCCGTGGCGCAGGACGGGGTTCAGGTAGGTGAAGAGGACGACGGGCGTGTCGCGCTTCGCCCGGAAGTCCGCCAGCGCGTCCAGCGTCCAGCGCAGGTCCACCCCCTGCGCGATCGCCTCGAACGACGAGCGCTGGATGGTGGGCCCGTCCGCCAGCGGGTCGCTGAAGGGGATGCCCAGCTCGATGACGTCCGCCCCGTCGTCCGCGATCCCGGTGAGGATCTCCGCCGTGGCCGCGGGGGTGGGATGGCCGGCCGTGACGTAGGGAACCAGCGCCGCGCGCCCTTCCGCGCGGGCCGCGTCGAAGGCGTCCGCCAGGGTGAGATCAGACAAAGTAGTCGCCGACATCGATGCCGTACCGCTCCGGGTCCGTGGTCTTGATGATGCTGCGAAGCGGCGTGCCCGTGGCGGGGTCCGTCTCCGAAAGGTCCAGCCGTCGGGGGGGATCCACCCGCACGCCCATGGAGTCGTAGATCACCTGGACGATGGGCTGGTGCATGGCGTCCGGGAGGCGGCTGCGCTCGCAGACCACCGCCAGCTCGAAGGTGTCGAGGATGACGACGCTGCCGACGGGGTAGATGCCGGTCATGCTGACGAACGCCTTGACCAGCAGCGGGTCGAAGCCGCGCGCCGGGTTGTCGCGCATCTCCTTCAGCACGCGGTCCGGCGGCCAGGGCTGCGCCTGGTAGCTCCGCTTCGTCGTCGCCGCGTCGAAGCCGTCGGCCACGGCCACGATCCGGCCGAAGAGCGTGGGATTCCGCGGGCGGGCGCTGACGGGGTACCCCGTCTGGTCCACCTTCATGTGGTGCTCGTACGCCATCAGCATGGCGCGCAGGGGGAGCTCGGCCAGGCCGCGCATGTCGAACATCGACAGCAGCCCTTCCGCCGGGTGCTCCTGCAGCACCTCGAACTCTTCCTGCGTGAGCGGCCCGGTCTTGTTGATGAGCTCCAGCGGCATGCGCGCCTTGCCCACGTCGTGCAGCAGCGCGCCAAGGCCCAGCTCGTACAGCTGGTGCTTGCCCAGCCCCAGCTTCTTGCCCAGCGCGACGGAGAAGATGCACACGTTCACCGAGTGGGTGAAGGTGTACTCGTCGTAGTCGCGCAGCGCCGTCAGGCCGATGATGGAGGTCTCGTTGCTGAGCACCTGGTCCACGATGGACTGCACGGCGCGCTTCACGGGGCGCAGGCTCACGCCCTTCCCCATCCGCATCCCCCCCATCACCTCGCGCGCCACGGCGACGGTCTGAGCGTAGGCACGCTTGGCCATGCGCCGCGACTCCTCGTCGCGCAGGTCCGGCTCGCTCTCCCGGTCCGGCCCGACGGCGAGATGGAGAACGGCGGTGCGGCCCAGGCGCTCCAGGAAGGCGCCAAAGCGGTCTTCCGGGTCCGGGTCGGCGTTCACCAGCGCCAGCAGCGCCGTCCACTCCGGCACCGTGGCGCCGCGGAACACCTCCAGCTCGCCGATGCCGTGGCGGGCCAGCGCGCGCCCCACGGTGCCGTAGGTGGCGTAGCTCTGCAGATCCACCCGCAGCCGCAGGTCGTTGACGAAGAAGAAGTCGCCCACGAAGCGGATGGTGATCTGCTGCTCCACCCCCAGCAGGTCCTGGGTGATGAAGTCCAGCTCCGCCAGCGCGGTGACCACGGTCTGGTTCTCCAGCGGGTACAGCTGCAGCGAGCGCAGCGCCGTGGCGATGGCGAACAGCAGGTCGCGGCCGCGGCGCTGCAGGCCGCGGTCGTCCGCGCTCATGGCGCCGGGGTGGGCGCGCGCCTCGGCGGGCGCGGCGGGCGGCGTCTGCGTGCTCACTGGCGCACCGTCCGCAGCGCACGTCCCACGGCGCTGCGCACCACGGGATCGGGATCCGCCGCGGCCGCGGCCAGCGCCTTTTCCGCGTTGGGATGGCGGATGCGGCCCAGCCCCAGCGCGGCGCAGGCGCGCATCTCCCCCGTCTCGCGCCGCCCCAGCCAGCTCTTGCCGTTCAGAATGCGGTCCAGCAGCGCCACCCCCTCCGCCCCGGCCAGGCCTCCGTACGCCTCGAAGAAGGCGATGCGCTCCGTGAGCTCGGCCTCGCGCAGCCGCTTGCTGTCCAGCGCCGCCTCCAGCCGGGGGCGCGCGGCGGCCCAGCGCAGCGTGGCCAGCGCGCGCGCGGCAG
>DASTVC010000228.1:0-5190 GCA_035759295.1 Longimicrobium sp.
GGTCGGGCGCGGGTGCTGGGGAAGGCGTCCACGTTCGGCGGGCGCAGCTTTCCGGCGGGAACGTGGTTCATCCCCGCGCGCGGGAATGACACGGTGCAGGCGCGGGTCACCGCCGCCGGGCTGGGCGGGCTCGTCCGCCCCGTCGCCAGCGGGATGGCGGAGAGCGGCATCGACCTGGGGAGCGAGAACGTGGCCCGGGTGGAGCTGCCGCGCCTGGCGGTGATCGCGGGCGAGGGGGTGAGCCCCACCTCGTTCGGCGCGCACTGGTATTTCCTGGAGCAGCAGCTGGGCATGCCCTTCGACGCGCTGATGGCCTCGGACCTGACCCAGGTGGACCTGTCGGAGTACGACGTGATCGTGCTGCCGGACGCGTCGCCGCGCGCCATCCGGGGCGCGGACGAGGCGCTCAAGACGTGGGTGCAGGGCGGCGGCCGATTGATCGCCGTGGGCGGCGGCGCGGAGGCGGTGGCGGGGATGGCGGAGGTCAAGGTGCGCGAGGGCGCCCGCGGCGACAGCGCGGCCAACGAGCGCGTCCGCTACCTGGCCGGCCGCGAGGAGCGGCAGCGGCAGGAGTGGCGGCAGGAGGTGCCCGGCGCCATCCTGCCCCTGCGGCTTGACCCCGCGCACCCGCTGTCGTTCGGCGCGGGGATGGACGGCAAGCCGGGCGAGACCTTTGCGCTGCACGCGGGGACCACGGTGTTCGAGCCGGCGGCGGGGGTAGAGACGGTGGCGTACTTCCCCGAGCGCCTTTCGCGGATCGCGGGCGTCATCAGCCCCGAGAACGTGCGGCGGCTGGAGCAGGGGTCGTGGCTGGTGACCAAGCGGCTGGGCGGCGGCAGCATCGTCCTCTTCGCCGACGACCCGCTCTTCCGCCTCTTCTGGCGCTCCACGCACCCGCTGTACGTGAACGCGATCCTGCTGGGGCCGTGATCTCGTCCGAGGCCTGAAAACGATTGGCCTCACGCAGAGTTAGCAGAGTCAACAGAGTGAAGCGCCCCGGGGCCTTGGCAAACCCCGGGGCGCTTCGTCCTTCGACGTAAGAGAAATCACGATGGTACCGGGGGATGGGCACGTGAAAAACTCTGCTGACTCCGCTAACTCTGCGTGAGGCTTTCCCTGGATCTGGTAAAGGGGTTGATGCTTCATCCGTTTCCAATAGGTTTGTCGCTCTCCACGGGCACGGCGAAGCGCATTCTCGCCGCCCCGCGTCGTTTCCCCAGAAGGATCACGGAGTCGATGAAGGTTTGCTGATCGGGCAGGGTTGCAGCCTCCGGGAGGCCCTCCCTCCACCCGCGTCCTCGCCGGACGCACCGCGCGACGTTTGCGCTTACCTCCCGGCAACCTGTTCTTGATCACGTTCCCGTACGTTCTCGCGCGAGCGCTGTCGCTCCGCGGGTGCAGGGGAAGCACCGGATATCGACCCCATGTCTACCCATCTCGAGCTGTCTCCCGCCGCGGAGACGGGCGCACCACCGCCGCCGCCGGGCTTCTGGAGCTCGGTGCGCGAAGCGCTGCGCGGCTCGCACCAGGACTACACCGACGGACCCATCGGCCGCTCCATCCTTCTCCTCGCCGTCCCCATGGTGCTGGAGATGGCGATGGAGAGCGTGTTCGCCGTCGTCGACATCTTCTTCGTCTCCCGCCTGGGCGCCGACGCGGTGGCCGCCGTGGGGCTCACCGAGTCGCTGCTGGCACTGGTCTACGCGCTGGCCATGGGGCTGGGGATCGGCGCGACGGCGCTGGTGGCGCGCCGCATCGGCGAAAAGAACGCGGAAGGCGCCGCCCACGCTGCAGTACAGGCCATCATCCTGGCGCTGGTCATCTCGGCGATCCTGGGTATTACCGGCTCGCTGCTGGCGCCGCGGCTGCTGGGGATGATGGGCGCGTCGCCGGAGGTCATCCGCACCGGCACCGGCTACACGCGCGTGATGCTGGGCGGTGAGGCGGCCATCGTCATCCTGTTCGTGGTCAACGCCATCTTCCGCGGCGCCGGCGACGCGGCCATCGCCATGCGCGTGCTGTGGCTGGCCAACCTCATCAACATCGTCCTCTGCCCCTGCCTGATCTTCGGCCTGGGCCCCTTCCCGCGGCTCGGCGTGACCGGCGCGGCGGTGGCGACCACAATCGGCCGCTCGACGGGCGCGGCGTTCGCCATCTGGCGGCTCACGCGCAAGGACGGACGCATTCCCGTAGGGCGGCGGCACCTGGCGCCGGACTTCGCCGTGATCGGGCAGATCCTTCGCCTTTCCGGCACGGCCACGCTGCAGATGCTGATCGGCACGGCCAGCTGGATCGGGATGGCGCGCATCGTGGCCACGTTCGGCAGCCCGGTGCTGGCCGGCTACACGGTGGGGATGCGCGTGGTCGTCTTCGCGCTCCTCCCCAGCTTCGGGCTGAGCAACGCGGCGGCGACCATGGTGGGGCAGGGGCTGGGCGCGGGAAAGCCGGAGCGGGCGGAGCGCGCGGTGTGGAAGGCGTGCGCCTACAACCTGGTGTTTCTGGGCGTGGTGGGGCTGGTGTTCGTGATCCTGGCCGGCCCCATCATCCGCCTGTTCTCCACGGACCCCGAGGTCCTGCGCCACGGCTCGGCCGCGCTGCGCGTGGTGGCGGCCGGGTTCCCGCTGTACGCGTACGGAATGGTGCTCACCCAGTCGTTCAACGGCGCGGGCGACACCTGGACGCCCACGTGGATCAACCTGGCCGTGTTCTGGGCCTTCGAGATCCCGCTGGCGTACCTGCTGTCACGGTCGATGGGCCCGCTGGGCCCGTTCCTGGCGATCACCATCGCGTTCTCCTCGCTCGCTGTGGTGAGCGGCCTCATCTTCCGCCGCGGCGCGTGGAAGACGAAGGTAGTGTAGGGGACAGGGGACAGGGCCGGAACCGGCAGTATACTCACGCACTTTCGCACTTTCGCACTTTCGCACTTTCGCACTCATGCCCCATCCCATCGTTATCGCGCACCGCGGCGCCAGCGGCTACCGGCCGGAGCACACGCTGGCGTCGTACGCGCTCGCCATCGAGATGGGCGCCGATTTCGTGGAGCCGGACCTGGTGTCCACGAAGGACGGCGTGCTCGTATGCCGCCACGAGAACGAGATCGGCGGAACGACGGACGTGGCCGCGCACCCCGAGTTCGCGGCCCGCCGCACGACCAGGACGATCGACGGCGTGACGGTGGATGGGTGGTTCACGGAGGATTTTACGCTCGCGGAGCTCAAGACGCTGCGTGCCCGCGAGCGCCTTCCGGAACTGCGCCCCGCCAATGCGGAGTTCGACGGCCGCTTCGAGATTCCCACCTTCGACGAGATGATCGCGCTCATCCAGCGCGAGTCGGCGGCGCGGGGGCGGACGATCGGCATCTACCCGGAGACCAAGCACCCGAGCTGGTTCCGGTCGCTCGGCCTCGCGCTGGACGAGCCGCTGCTGGCGGCATTGGAGCGGGCGGGGTGGACGGATGCGGATGCGCCCGTGTTCATCCAGTCGTTCGAGACGGCGAACCTGCGGATGCTGCGCACTCAGACGGGGGTGCGGCTGATCCAGCTGATGGAAGCCGCCGGCCGCCCGTACGACTTCACCGTTCGCGGCGACCCGCGCACCTACGCGGACCTCGCGACGCCGCGGGGGCTCGCGGAGATCGCCACCTACGCCCACGGCATCGGTCCGGACAAGGCGCTCGTCATCCCCCGTGACGCGAACGGCCGCCTCGCCGCCCCCACCCCGCTGGTCGCCGACGCGCACGCCGCCGGCCTGCTGGTGCACCCGTGGACCTTTCGCAGCGAGAACCACTTCCTCCCCGCCGACTTCCACGCCGGCGCCCCTGCCACCCCCGACTTCCCGCGCCTGCACGGAAACCCCGAAGCCGAGCTCGCCGCTTTCTTCGCCGCCGGCGTCGATGGAGTTTTTGCGGATTTTCCCGACATTGCATTGCGGGTGCGCGCCGCGCTCCCATAACGCGCGCTCCAGATGCGCCACAGGTGATTTTCCAAGCGAGGGCTTGATTTTTGGCGAGGCTTCACCCAGCTTTACGCCTGTACTCTCCGTGTACTTGATTCGTCCTCCTCAACGGCGAAACCGCGTGCATGCCTCGCTACTACTATGGCACCGTTCCGGCCCTCGCGTGGATCATCAACCACTACTTCTACGCGCGGATCCATTACGCCTGGCTGGCGGCGGCCTTCCATCCGCACGGGGAGAACCCGGGGTCATCGAACCCGTACAAGATCTACGGCCAGCTCTACGAACCCTGGGCCGAGCGCGATGGATTCGCGAAGTTCGTCCTGGAGACGCGGAACAGCCTGGTGAAGGGAGTGCAGACCCGGGAGGATGCAGGTCTCCTGGACAACGTCACCGCGGCCCGGCTGAAACGCGTGTGCAGGCTGGCGAGCATTGATCTGTTCTACCCGGTGCTCTATCGTGTGAAGATTGAGGCGATTGCACATTCCCGGCAAACCCTGGTGAACTCTGCCCTTGAGGGCTCCCGCGAAGTTCTGGTAGCGGATTTGCGCGAGTCCGAGTTCGATCTTCTGTTCGTCGACAACTCCCGCGACGACTACTTCGTGGTACTTGTCCTTTCAGAACTCGAAGGTGTGGTGCGATTGCATCCGATGGGCGCGCTTGCACACCTCGAGAGGAAGGTAACGTCATGAGCGCCCTCGAGTACCAGCCGCTTTCTCGCGAGCAGATCCATCTGTTGATGGCTCCTGAGAACGAAGAGCT
Organism: Longimicrobium sp.; assembly: GCA_035759295.1. Taxonomy (GTDB): domain Bacteria; phylum Gemmatimonadota; class Gemmatimonadetes; order Longimicrobiales; family Longimicrobiaceae; genus Longimicrobium. Next base: position 4,717 of record DASTVC010000228.1, read on the forward strand.
GGAAAGGGTCTGGAGCCGGCTCACGGGTGCGCTGCACGGCCTTGTGGCCGTGTGGAGCGACACGCATCCCCGGCCGCTCTACTTCTACGAAGACGTGGACCGCCTTACCGTGCTCGAGCAACCAGGGCGGTTGCGCGGTACTTCGTTGTACGAGATCGCGATGCACAACGTGCAGAGCGCGGCGGAGATCGAGCGTCTGGCTCGCGAGCGCGGGCACACTCCGGAAGTGCAGGCAATCATCGATCGCTACGTGGATACGCTTCTGGACGAGTTCGATCACATGCGGCTCTATCCGGAGATCCCGCCCGCGCGGGTCATAGACCAGGAGCACGGGCTGGCGGGCGAGCACCGCGCCGCCGTCGGACGCTGACCGTGCAAAACACACGAGAGGCCCCGCCGGGCAGCCGGCGGGGCCTCTTCGATCAGCTGGCCATGGCCAGCACGAGCAGCGTGGTGCGCGCGGTCCCCTTCGCC
>DASTVC010000229.1:0-6756 GCA_035759295.1 Longimicrobium sp.
GGTGGTGGATACGGCGAAGCTGATGCGCCGCCTGCCGCTGAAGGTGGGCGAGCCCTTCCGCCGCATCGACTTTCTGGCCTCGGTCGATACCGTGCGCAACACCCTGCTGAACGAGGGGCACGCGTACGCGCAGGTGCTGCGCAACTACGAGATCGACACCATCGCCGACGTGGCCACGGTGCGGCTGGAGGCGGCGCCGGGCCCGCTGGTGACGGTGGATTCCATCATCTTCAGCGGCAACTACCGGCTGGACGCCGAGACGCTGCGGCGGCAGATGGGGGTCAGGAAGGGCGGCCGGCTGCGCGGCGCGGACCTGGTGCGCAGCCAGCGCAACCTGTTCGAGCTGGAGCTGGTGCGCTTCGCCGCGGTCGAGGTGGCGCCGGAGCGGCTGCAGGTGACGCCCGACAGCCTGGAGCTGGACCAGGACAGCATCGGCTCCACCGTGCTGGTGCGCATCGTCGAGGCGCCGCGCTACGCGGCCGAGATCGCGGGCGGGTACGGCAGCCGCGACTGCCTGCGCGGCGAGGCCACCCACCTGGACCGCAACTTTCTGGGCGGCGCGCGGCGGCTGGAGCTTACCGGGCTGATCGCCAAGGTGGGCGTGGGCGACCCCACCAGCGGGCTGGAGCAGAGCCTTTGCCCCGCGTTCGACCCCGAGAGCCGCTTTACCCCCGAAGACTCGCTGATCGCCGACCAGCTCAACTGGCGGCTGGCCGCCAACTTTCTGCAGCCGCGGCTGTTCGGCACGCAGACCAGCGTGGTGTTCGGCGCGTTCACCGAGCGCATCAGCGAGCTGGACCTGTACGTGCGCGACGCCAGCGGCGCCGAGACCGGCATCGTCCGGCAGATCCTGCCGCAGACGCTGGCCAGCCTGAGCTTCGAGGTGCAGCGCGGGCGCACGCGGGCCAGCGACTACTTCTTCTGCATCGCCTTCGAGGTCTGCCGGCCCGCCGACATCGCGCTGCTGGAGGAGTCGCGCTGGTCCAACAGCGCCACGCTGGGGCTCACGCAGAGCCGGGTGCGGCTGGACCCGTTCCCCAGCGGCGGGCACTCGTTCCGCGCGGGGATCGACTACGCCAGCGCCCTGCTGGGGTCGGATGACGAGTACCTGCGCCTCTCCGCGGACGGCATCATGCACCGCGAGCTGCGCGACGACGTGGTTCTTTCCCTTCGCCTGGCCGGCGGCACCTTCCTGACGGGCCTGCTGACCACCGACCGCGGCTACATTCCGCCGGAGCGGCGCTTCTACGGCGGCGGGCCTACCGGGGTGCGCGGCTTCCGCTTCAACGAGCTGGGGCCCACCGTCTACATCGCCCGCCCGCAGCGCAAGACGGACGGCGGCTTTACGGTGGATACCATCCGCTCCTCCACCGGCGGCACGCGCGCCCTGCTGGCATCCGCCGAAGTGACGTTCCCCCTGCGCGCCGGGCCGCAGTTCCTGCGCAACGCGCGCTACGCGGCGTTCCTGGACGCGGGGCAGGTGTGGGAGTCGCGCGACACGCTGGCGGCGCGCGCGCCCCTGCGCTTTACGCCGGGTGTGGGGATGCGCTTCGCCTCGCCGGTGGGGCCGTTCCGGCTGGACCTGGCCTACAACCCGTACGGCGCGGTCCCCGGGCCATTGTACGGCATTACCGACCTGGGCGAGCTGGTGCCGGAGCCGGTGCTCCCCAGCTATCGACCTACGGAGGGGCGCGGGTTCTTCCGGCGCCTGGTGATCCAGGTGTCGCTGGGGAACGCGCTGTGACGTCGCGCCGCCGCCGGCTGGACCGCGTGGGCGTGCTCCTGCTGGGGCTGCTCGTCGGCTTCGTGCTCACGGCGCTCATCATCTTCACCTACATCAACCGCTCCCGCACCCGCGTGGTGGAAGAGCGGGTGCAGGTGGCGCTGGGGCTGCCAGACGAGGCGTTCGAGCTGGAAGAGGTGGAGGAGGATGGATCGCTCCGCATCCTCCTGCGCCGGGTGGTGCTGCAGGATACCAACGGCGACACCGTAGTCTCGGCGCCGACTGCGCGCGCCCGGCTGGACGCGACGTCGCTCTCCGCCGAGTCCGGGCCCATCGTCGTGGACGAGGTGGTGGTCGAGCGGCCGTACCTGCGGCTGCTGCAGCGGCCCAACGGCGAGTGGAACTACGTCGACATCTTCGCGCTGGAGGCGGGGGGCGCGCCGGTCGCGGGCCCGAACGCGGACGAGGAGGTCAAGCGGCCCATCGCCATCCGCGGGATGCGGATCGTGGACGGCCGAGCGCGCATCGCCACCCCCTACACGGCGCCCGCGAAGCCGAACGCGCGCTTCGCGAACCTCAAGCAGCCGGAGCGGGTGCGCACGGCGGGCGGCGTCTACACGGTCCGCTGGCTGAACGACGTGCAGGCGACCCTTCCGCTCGTCCGGGTCGGCGGAGCGGGGGGATGGCGGGTGGAGGTGGGGAGCCTGACGGCGAACGTCACCAATCCCGACACGCGCATCCAGCGCTTCGCCGGCTGGTTCGAGCAGGACCTGGACAAGACGCTGCGCTTCGACATCGCCGAGCTGCGCACCCCGCGCTCCGCCTTCGACGGCGAGGGGCGGGTGCGCTTCGCGGACGCGGGGCCCGTGTACGACCTGAACCTGCGCGCGCACCCGCTCTCCTTCGCCGACTTCGGCGGGATGGGGCTGCCGCTCCCGGCGACGGGCGTGGCGTCGTTCGCGCTCAACGCGCGCTCGCAGGCGGGCGGGCGCACGCTGTGGCGGGTGACGGACGCGCGCGTGGCCATCCTGGATTCCCGCGCCGCCGGCCGGGTGACGGTGCTGACGGGGCCCGGGATGGAGCCCTCCTTCTCCGACACGCGGCTGACGCTGGATCCGCTCCGCCTGTCGGACCTGGAGACGCTGGGCTACGTGGACCGCCTTCCCCTCCTGGGCTCCGTCAGCGGCGAGATCGCCAGCCTGGACGTGCTGAACGCGGGGACTGGCGGGCCACTCCGCATCGACCTGACGGCCGCCCTCACCCCGCGCGACAACCCCGGCGCCGTGCCCTCCGTCCTGGCGGCGGCGGGGCTCGTGCGCTGGGCGCCGGGGGAGGACCCGCTGCGCTTCCAGTCGCTGCGCGTGGAGGCCAAGCCGCTGCGGCTGGAGCACCTGGCCGGGCTGATGGACAAGCCGAACCCGCTGCTGAAGGGCGTGCTCACCGGCACGGCGACGGTCAGCGGCTCGGCGAGCGACCTGCGCATTCTGGACGGCGACCTGGCGTACGCGGTGGGCGGCGCGCCCGAGACGGTGCTGCGCGGGCTCTCCGGCCGCTTCCAGAACGGCGAGACGCCGCGCTGGGAGTTCAGCGCGCGCGCCCAGCCGCTGGCGCTGGCCACGCTCACGGAGCTGTTCCCCGCGCTCCCCTTCCGCACCGCGACGCTCACGGGCCCCATCACGGCCAGCGGCGTGGGCGACGACGTGCGCTTCGACGTGGACCTGAACGGCGCTTCCGGCGGCATCGAGGCGCGCGGCACGCTTACGCTGGGTGATCCTCTGCGCTTCGACGTCTCCGGGCGGCTGGACGCGTTCCGCGCCTCGGGCGTGCTGGCGGGCGACGTGCCGCTGGACGGCCCGCTGAGCGGCACCTTCAGCGCGCGTGGCGCGGCGAACGACTTCCGCTTCGCCGTGGACATGACGCAGGGGCAGGGGCGCTTCAACCTGGCCGGCAACGTCCGCAAGCGGGGGGAGGATCCCTACGCGTTCGACGTGGCCGGGCGGGTGGACAACTTCCGCATCGGCGCGCTGATCGGAAAGCCGGGGCTGCTCCCGGGCCCCGTCAGCGGCCCCATCGCCCTCTCCGGCGGCGGGGGCGCGCCGTACCGCTTCGACGTGGCGCTCACGGGGCCGCAGGGGGTGTTCGACGCCCGCGGCACCTTCCTTCCCGGCGAGGTGCCGGTGTACACGGCGTCGGGGCGCATCCAGAACCTGGACCTGTCGTCGCTCCCCGCGATGGCCAACCTGCCGGCCACGCGGCTGACGGGGACCTTCGACATCGACGGGCGTGGGACCACGCCCGAGACCTTCCAGGGGCGCGTGGCCTTCGACGCGCAGCCGGGCTCCACCATCGGCGGGGTGGCGATCGAGACGGGGACGGTGCGGCTGACGGCGGCGGACGGCATCCTGAACGTGGAGCGCTTCCTCCTCGCCGTCCGCGGCGCCCGGCTGGAGGCGAGCGGCCGGCTGGGGCTGACGGCCGGATCGCCCGACAACCTGCTGCGCTTCGAACTCGACGCGCCGAACCTGGGCGTCCTCGCGGCCGTCATCCCCCCGCCGGGGCGCTTCGAGCCGGAGATCGCGGGCTCGCTGCAGGCCAGCGGCTGGGTGGCGGGCACGCTGCGCTACCCGGAGATCGCCTTCAACGCGCGCGGCAGCGGCCTGCGCTTCAAGACGTACCAGGCCGACCAGCTGGCGGCGGAGGGGCGGCTGGCGAAGGGCGCCACGGTGTGGACGGGGAACGTGCGCGTGAACGGCCAGGGGCTGGCGCTGGGGAACCAGACCATCCAGTCCATCGCGCTGGAGGCCAACCTGGCCCCCGAGGCCGCCTCGTTCGGCGTGGACCTGCGCAAGGACGAGAACACGGACCTGCGCGCCAGCGGAATCCTAGAGCTGGACGGGCTGGCGGTGAACGGTGTGCTGCTGCGCGACATGGACCTGCGCCTGCGCGACACGCACTGGACGCTGGGTGTGCCCGAGGCGCGGCTGGCGCGCACGGACGCGGGGATCGTCGTGCAGAACCTGCGGGTGCAGCGCACGGGGACGGAATCCGCCGGCTTCATCGAGGCCAACGGCGTCCTTCCGACGAGCGGCGAGGCCAACCTGACGGTCAACATGGCCGGGATCGAGATGGCGGAGCTGCGGCAGCTGGTGCCGACGATGCCGGATGTGAGCGGCACCCTGGCGATGAACGCCTCCATCACCGGGCCGATCGAATCGCCCAACCTGGTGCTGGACGCCACCGTCGAGCGGCTGGCCTACGGCGGACTGACGACGGACCGGCTGGCGCTCAAGGGGCGGTACGACACCGGGCTGATGCGGCTGGACGCCGACGTGCTGATGGCGGGCCGTTCGGTGCTGGACGCGGAAGCCGCGATCCCGATGGACCTGACGCTCGGCGGGATGGTCCCCGGCTTCACCCTCCGCCGCGGCGACCCGCTGAGCGCGACGTTGCGCGCGGACTCGCTCCCGCTGCAGCTGATCACCGCCGCGCTGCCGACCATGCTGGAGAAGGGCGAAGGCGCGGCGCAGGCGCAGATCGCCATCAGCGGCACCCTGGACAACCCGCGGGTGGCGGGGACGGCGGGGGTCGCGGGGGCGCTCACCATCATCCCCCTGGGCGTGCGCTGGCACGGGATCGACGCGGCGCTGCGGCTGGAGGGGGAGACGATCACGGTGGAGCGCGCCACGGCGCGGACGCAGGCGGACGGAATCGCCACTATCACCGGGCGCGTGGTCCTGGACCAGCTGGACGCGCCGGATCTGCAGCTGTCGCTGGTGACGTCCAACTTCCTGGCCATCGACAAGGAAGACGTGGCCACGCTGCAGGCGGACGCCAACGTGGCGATCACCGGACGGATGCCGGGCGCGGAGATCAGCGGCCGGGTGGAGCTGGAGGACGGCACCATCCACATCCCCGAGCTGGGCGAGCAGGCCGAGGCCGACATCGTGGACGTGGACGTGGGCGCGCTGGGCGCCGATACCGTCTCCGCGGGCGTGGTCAAGGCGGCGGGGCTGGCCGGCCTGTCGCCGCGCGACCTGGTGGTCGCCATCGGCGAGAGCGTGTGGCTGGAGTCGGCGGACTCCCGCATCCAGATCCAGGGCGAGCTTACGGTCTACGAAGCGGCCGGTGCGCTGCGGGTGTACGGCGACCTGGAGACCGTGCGCGGCACCTACACGCTGCACGTGGGCCCGGTGGAGCGCGAGTTCGAGATCGTGCGCGGGACGGTGCAGTTCAGCGGCACGCCGGAGCTCAACCCGCGGCTGGACATCGTGGCCCGCCACGAGGTGCGCACCCGCGAGCCGGGGACGCCCGACATCGGGGTGCTGGTGAACGTGGGCGGGACGATGCAGGCGCCCACGCTCACGCTGAGCAGCGAGACACGCCCGCCGCTGCCGGAGTCGGAGCTGCTGACGCTCCTTCTCTTCGGCCGGCGCAGCGGCGAGCTGGCCAACCTGCCGGCGGAGTTCACGCAGGGGATCATCCTGGAGCAGCTGCTGGGCGGGCTGCTGACCAACGAGCTGGAGCAGGTGTGCGCCGGGCTGCGCATCTTCGACTACTGCCGCCTGCGCGCGCGGCCCACGGGCACCGGGTTCGCCGGCATCCCGCAGTTCGGCACCGACATCTTTGCCTACGCCTCGCTCGAGGCCGGCAAGGAGGTGTTCGAGGACGCGTTCGCGGTGCTGGAGATCGTGGACCTGCTCACGAACCCCAAGGTGGGTGTGTCGGGCGAGTGGCAGGCCACGCGCAGCTGGACGGTGCGCGGCGCGTGGGAGCCGGTGCGGCGCGATCCGCTGCTGCTGAACCTGGACCGGCGCGGCCGCCAGGTGCTGCTGGAGGCGCGCCGCCGCTGGGAGTACGGCCGCCCGCCCGTGCAGCCCGACCCGCTCGACCAGCAGCCGCTCCCCGTGACCGAGGAGCCCAAGCCCGGCGAGCTGTCGACGCCCACCGGCCAGCCTCCACCCCCGCCGACTTCGCCGCTCGTTCCTCGCGGCTCGCGGCGACCCCTCCCCCAAACTGCGGGGGAGAGGTGGTGG
>DASTVC010000230.1:0-4470 GCA_035759295.1 Longimicrobium sp.
CCCTCACCCGGCTCGTTCCTCGCCTGCCCTCTCCCACAAACTGCGTGGGAGAGGGGATAAACGTCGCACAGGGTCGCGGAGGAGAGCCGCGGGTCGGAGCCGAACCACACAGTTCGCGCGAAACCAACCAGGCGCGCAGGCCTCTGCCCGCCCGAGAAGGTGAAGCCCCGTTCGGTGCCGCGTGAGCGGCGCCGAGACGGGGCTTGTGGCATTTCCAGCCACGGGCTTCAGCCCGTGGTGGGCCACGGCGTGCGTCACGCCCCGCCTACCGCACCAGGTGGAACCGCTCCTGGCGCGTGAGGACCCAGTGGCGGGTGCCGTCGGCGTCCAGCCAGGCGTCTTCCTCCAGCGCCATCCGCACGGGCTGGCCGTTCCACTCCGGCACCGGCGTGGTGGCCTGCAGCTCGATGGAGAACCAGGTGGCGGGGCGGATGGCCACGTCGCCGCGCCCCACCACGCCGTCCTGCCGGTCCCACAGGCCGATGAGCGGCCCCGCGCCGTGCCCGTGGTCGCCCACCGGGTGCGAGTATACGGTGCCGTCGATCCCGGCGGCCTGCATGCGCTTGCGCGTGTTCCGCAGCACCTCGTTCCCCGTGCGGCCGGGCTGCATCTCCTCCAGCAGCAGGTCCTGCAGGTGGTTGGCCTGGCGCAGGGCGGCGTACATCCCCGCCGGCGCGTCCGTCTCGCCCGCGCGCAGCACGTAGCCCATGTGCTGCGTGTCGGTGTTCAGCCCCATCGCCGTGACCCCGAAGTCCGTGTGCAGCACGTCGCCGCGCTGGATGACGGGGTTGGCGCTGTCCCCCATCTCCACCCCTGCCCGCTGCACCGTGACGGACGGCTGGAACCAGGTGTCGAGCCCCAGGTCCGTCAGCCGCTGCCGCATCCACCAGACGACGTCTTCCGTGTGCGTCACCCCCGGCGTGATGACCTCGGACGAGAAGGCGGTGCGGATGATCTCGTGCGCCAGGCGCTGCATGCGCTCATAGGTGGGCCGCATCTCGGGCAGGCGCTCTTCCAGAAAGTGCAGCGCCAGCAGCTCGCGCCGCACCAGGCGCTCGCGATAGACGGCCGGCAGCGCCTCCTGCAGCTGCTCCCACTCGCCGGCGGTCAGGCCGTCGGAAAAGGCGTGGGTGTGGGAGATGTTGACGGCGATGTTCTGCGGATCGCACGCCTCCACGATCGGTGAAAGCAGGCGCCACTGGTCCGGCCCGTACGGCTCCGCGGGGCGTACGGTGGCGCCGGCGGTGCCCGTGGCGGCGTTGGGGTCGCGCACCACGCGGTACAGCCCGCCCTGCGCGCTTCCGCCGATGGCGATGCGCTCCACGCCGCGCTCCGGGCCGCGATCGCAGAACACGTAGATGGTCCGCCGCCGCGCCGCCATGGTCGTGGGCGAGACGAGCGCCCAGAACACCGGGTCCTCCGCGTACTCACGCACGGGGACGATCCACATCTGCACGTCCTGCTCGCGCATGATGCGCGGCAGCACCCGCTCCAGCCGGATCCGCAGCCACTCCTGCCGCACGTCGGCCTGCTCGCGCAGCGTGCCGAACGGCCGTTCCTGGGCGGATGCGGATCGCGGCGCGGCCGCAAGGATGGCGGCGAGGGCCAGGGCCGGCGCAAGGACGCGGGTGATGCGCATGCGAATGCGAGGTTCCAGGGGATCGGGAGTGGCGGATGCCGCCGCAACAATCGCGGAAAGCCTCGCAAACCGCGCGAGGCTTCGACCGCGGTCAGTGTAGGGCTGCGCGGCTCATGGAGGCAAGGATGCGGAGCGCGCGCGATCCCGTTTGTCCGGATTCCGCAGAGCCGCTGTGTATGACCTCCAGCCCCTGCCAATCCAGGGAGATATGGAAGCCGCGCGGGCGAGGAACGAGCCGTACGAACCTTGTCGCGTTCCCCGCATCGGATTGACCGCTCATCCACATCCCCATCCCGCGCCGATTCCACACCAGAATGTAGAGCCTCCCCATCCGCACCCCCGCACGTTGTAGATGGCGCTCCCGCCGCCGGTTAGCCGCTGGTCCATGTGTTTCCCGAACGAACGGCGAAGATAATGGCGAACATATTGCATAAAATCGAGGTGGCCGGGTTGACGCTGTACACATGCACGAAGGGCTGTTCGATGACCGCATCCGCCGTGACCCGCCCCGAACGTGCGCTCCCCGCCGGGGCGCGGCTGATCGCCCTGGCGCCGCAGGCGGCCCACGCCATCCGCGTGCTCGCCACCGCCAGCGAGGGCGCCGCCCTGGCCGCGCTCCTGCCACCCGACGGCGAAGACCCGTCCGTCACCGTCGCGCGCGACGCGGCGTCGCTGGCGGAGCGCATCGTGGCGCACGTGGTCGATGCGCCCGGCGCACCCTCCGCCGAGGCGCTCGGAATCGCGGCGGCGCGGCTGCACGGGTCGATGGAGCGGCTGCGGCGCGCCCTGCCGGCCTCCGCCGCCCAGCAGCTTCCGCGGCCGGAGACGGCCTCCATCGCGCTCGCCGCGGAGTGGCTGGTGGAGGCGGCGCTGGAGCACCACGGCCACGCGCTGATGCTGCTTACGCACCCACGCTACGCGCTGGTCGCCGGCATCCGCGCGCTGCACCCGGCGGAAGCGCTGGCCCGCGGCGCCCAGCGCGTGCTCGCCGCCGCGGAAACGTGGGCCGCGCACGACCCGCTGCTGGAGCTGGAGGTGGAGGCCGCCTACTGGTACGGCGAGCGCTGGAGCGCGGAAGACGACCAGCGGGATGCAGGCCTCCGCTCCGTCCATCGCCGCATGGAGTGGGCGCTGGCGGAGCGCGCGACCCTGGCGCACGGCGACCCGATCCTGGCCTCGCTACTCGCCTCGGAGGAAGGCACGCGCTGGCCGGAGGCGCGGCGGACGGCGGCGCGGGCGCTGCTGGATTCCGTTGCCGGCGCCTTTCTGGTGCTGCTGCGGGTGGATGACGAGATCGCGATCGTGCGGTCGCTGCTGGACGGCCGCGAGCTCCGCATCCGCGATCCGTACGACGAGGTGCACCCCGGCCGCGTGATGCTGGGCCGCACGCTCCCGCTGGACGGCCGCGAGCACGTCTTCACCCTCTCCACCGAGCTGGTCACGGTCGATTCACCCGCCGACCTTCGCGCGCTGGAGGCGGACCTGCGCGCGTTCGCCGCGCACCTGCCGCTGGCCGCCGCGGTGGAGGCGACCATCGCCGACTGGCTGTTCGGCGCCCGCATCCCCCGCATCGTCCCGCCCGCCACGGACCCGGAGGATGCGCTGGCGCGGATCGAGGAGCTGCGAACCCTGCTGCTGGAGCGCGGAGTGGCGCGGACGATGCCGCCCATCGACATCCCCCGCGTACCCCGCCTCCCCGCCGGCACCGCCGTGGACCTGCTCGCCATCCCCGTCGACCCCGTGATGCGCGCCTGGATCACCGCCCTCGTCGACGCGGCGGAGGACCGCCCGGAGCGGCGGATGCGCGCGCGGGAGCCGGAGGAGCGTTACGGGACGTGAGGCGGGGAGGCGAACAGGTGGGACGGGTGGCTGGCAGAGGCGGACCGGGTGGAACGGCCGCCGCGCGCGGCCGCGCTCACCAGGCGACGCCAAGGACGCTCTCCCGCGCGGGAGTTGAAAACACGTAGGCTACCGGTCGCAGAGGGTCTGACGCCGGTGGTAGCTGTGGAACGAGTTCTTGAGTCCAGATGGAGGCGGGAGCCGTCGATGTGCGGCTACGGAGCGCCTTCACTCAGAGTGCGTCGAAACGCCGCAAGAAACTCGCTGAAGGGCGTGATGGTCTTCTTGCGGATGCGGGTGGTCTCGGAGGAGTTCGCCAGCGCCAGGAAGGCGTTCAGGTCCGTCTCGTCCAGGTCGATCCGATCTCGCAGCACGGGGAAGGCCGCGTCGGACCGGGGTAGCGTATCGTTCATCCTTGATCCTCACCTCTCAACGGGTCGGGGGGGGAGACTAGCTGCTAGTTCTGTACCTGTCCAGAGCCATCGCGATAAAGCTCGCCGCCACCTGGGCGGTTTCGAACTCCGAATCGGCGAACGGGTTGTTGATCCGTGCATCGATGTTCAGCACGCCCACCACACCTGTTGCGCTGTGTATGGGCGCGCTGAGGATCGAGCGGTACGGTTCCGCGTTCGTGGGAACGTACACGAGCTCCTTCAGGTTGTACGTGATGGGCCCGCTGGAGTTTCCTGGTGGCGGCATGCCGATCGATACCCCATGCCGGTATTTTACCCGAGGAATGTACAGCAGGTTTCCCGACGCGAACGCGACGCCCGCGCCTCCCTGGCCGGCCTCCAGTGCGAGGTTGGCTTGATACTCCACGTCCTCGGGGAACCGGTGCATGATCTCCAGCTGCCCGCTGGCGTTCGGAAACATCACATTCAGCTGCAGCTCTCCGATGTCGCTGAACACCGCGCGAAAGCTGATCAGCACCTTTTTTATATAGTCGTGCAGCTTCTGCCTTCGCTCTTCGTCGCTGGCCGAAGCAAAGCTGA
>DASTVC010000231.1:0-15885 GCA_035759295.1 Longimicrobium sp.
CCGCGACGCGCTGCGGCGCGCGCTGGACCGCATCGTCGCCCGCCACAAGGTGCTGCGCACCTCCTTCCCCACGGTGGACGGCGAGCCGGTTCAGCGCATCGCGCCGGTCGAGGAGAGCGGGTTCCGGCTGGTGGAGCACGACTTCCGCGCCGCGCCGGATGCGGAGGACGCGCTGCGCCGCCTGGTGCAGGACGAGGCGATCGCGCCCTTCGACCTGGCGCACGGCCCGCTCTTCCGCGGGCGGCTGGTGCGCATGGCGGCGGACGACAACGTGCTGCTGCTGACGATGCACCACATCGTCTCCGACGGCTGGTCGATCGGCGTGCTCTTTCGCGAGCTGGGCGCGCTGTACGCCGCCTTCGCCCGCGGCGAGCCCGATCCGCTCCCGCCGCTGCCGGTGCAGTACGCCGACTACGCCGCGTGGCACCGCCGCCGGGTGGAAGGGCCCGTCCTGGAGGCGCAGGCCGAGTACTGGACCCGGACGCTGGCGGGCGCGCCGGAGCTGCTGGAGCTGCCGACGGACCACCCGCGCCCGGCGAAGCAGGACTTCGCCGGCGCGTCGGTGCGCGTGGAGCTCGACGAAGCGCTGGCCGCGGGGCTCAGGACGCTGTCGCAGCGGCACGGCACCACGCTGTTCATCACGCTGCTCGCCGGCTGGGCGGCCGTGCTCGCCCGGCTGTCGGGGCAGGACGACGTGGTGATCGGCACCCCCAGCGCCAACCGCGGCCACGCCGAGGTGGAGGAGCTGATCGGCTTCTTCGTCAACACGCTCCCCGTCCGTATCGACCTGTCGGACGGGCCGCGTGTGGGGGAGCTGCTCGATCGCGTGAAGACGCGGGCGCTGGAGGCGCAGCGGAACCAGGACATCCCCTTCGAGCAGGTGGTGGGGCGGGTGCGGCCCGCGCGCAGCCTGGCGCACAGCCCGCTCTTCCAGGTGATGTTCGCGTGGCAGAACGCGCCGGGGGAAAGCCTGGAGCTGCCGGGGCTGGCACTGGGCCCGCTGGACCCGCCGTCGCAGGGGAGCGCGAAGTTCGACCTCTCGCTGGCGCTCCGGGAGGAGGACGGGCGGATCGTCGGGGGCCTGGAGTACGCCACGGCGCTCTTCGACCGGGCCACCGTGGAGCGCCACGTGGGCTATCTGCGCCGCGCCCTGGAGCAGATGGTGGCCGACGACGCGCGGGCCGTCGACGCGCTGGATGTCCTCCCGGCCGCGGAGCGGCGTCTCGTCGTCGAGGAGTGGAACCGGACCGACGCGGATCTCCCCGCCGCGCCCGTCCACCGGCGCTTCGAGGCGCAGGTGGAGCGGACCCCGGGCGCGACGGCCGTCGTGTCCGGCGCGGATTCGCTCACCTACGCCGAGCTGAACGCGCGCGCCAACCGGCTCGCGCGCTGGCTGCGCGGGCGCGGGGTGGGCGCGGAGGTGTGCGTGGGCGTGCTGATGGAGCGAAGCCTGGAGATGGTGGTCTCCGTCCTGGGCGTGCTGAAGGCCGGGGGCGCCTACGTCCCGCTGGATCCGTCGTACCCGGCCGAGCGGCTGGCGTACATGGCCGCCCACTCCGGCCTCCCCGTCATGCTGACGCAGGAGCGCCTCCTGGGCCGCCTTCCCCTCGACGCAAGCGTGGAGGTCGTCGCGCTCGATGCACGGTGGGGGGAGATCGAGACGGAAGACGCGGCGGATCCGGCCGTGGCCGTGAGCCCGCGGAGCCTGGCGTACGTCCTCTACACCTCCGGGAGCACCGGCCGTCCCAAGGGCGTGGCCGTGGAGCACGCGCAGCTGGCCGCCTACCTGGCGTGGGCGACCCGCGCCTATCCCGGCGGCGGGTCGGCCCTGCACTCCTCGCTTTCCTTCGACCTGACCGTCACCAGCCTCTTCGTCCCCCTCCTGGGCGGCGGCGCGGTGGAGCTGGTGGAGGAGGACGATGCCGTCGAGGGGCTGGCGCGCGTGCTGGAGCGCGGCGGCCGCGAGATGCTGAAGCTGACGCCGGCGCACCTGCGCGTCCTCGGGGAGCGGCTGGCGGAGCGGGGCGCCATGGGCGGGGTGGCGTGCCTGGTCGTCGGGGGCGAGCCGCTGATCGGCGAGCAGATCGGCGTCTGGATCCGCCATCTGCCGGAGACGGTGATCGTCAACGAGTACGGCCCCACCGAGACGGTGGTGGGGTGCTCCATCCATTCCCAGCGGCTCGGGGAGACCGGCGCCGGGCAGGTGCCGATCGGCCGGCCCGTGGCCAACACGCGGATCTACGTGCTGGACGGTGCGCGCCAGCCCGTTCCCGTCGGCGTCCCCGGCGAGCTGTACGTGGGCGGCGCGCAGGTGACGCGCGGCTACCTGGGGCGGCCCGGCGCGACGGCGGAGTGCTTCGTCCCCGATCCGTTCGGCGCGGCGGGAGGGCGGCTGTACCGGACGGGGGACCGGGTGCGGTGGATGGCCGACGGGACGCTGGAGTACCTGGGGCGGCTCGACTTCCAGGTGAAGGTGCGCGGCTTCCGCATCGAGCCGGGAGAGATCGAGGCCGTGCTGTCGGCGCACCCGGAGGTGCGGGAGGCGCGGGTGATCGTGCGGGAGGACGTGCCGGACGACCGGCGGCTGGTGGCGTACGTGGCCGGCGGCGCCGAGGCGGATGAGTTGCGGGCGTATCTTTCGGAGCGGCTCCCCGGGTACATGGTCCCCGCCGCGTACGTGCGCCTGCAGGCGTTTCCGGTTACGACGAACGGCAAGGTGGACCGCAAGGCGCTCCCCGCGCCGGAGGGCGACGCATTCCCCGCGCGCGGGTACGAGGCGCCGTCCGGCAGGGCGGAGGAGGCGGTGGCGGCGATCTGGGCGGAGCTGCTGGGCGCGGAACGGGTGGGCCGGGGCGACCACTTCTTCGAGCTGGGCGGGCACTCGCTGCTGGCGGTGCGCGTGGCTTCGCGCGTTCGCCAGGCGCTGGGCGTAAAGGCCCTGCCGGGCGACGTGTTCGAGCGGCCGGTGCTGGCGGACTTCGCGCGGGGGCTGCAGGCGGCCACGCGCGCCGAAGCGGCGATCGAGCGCGTGGATCGCCCTGACCAGGTTCCGCTCTCGTTCGCGCAGCAGCGGCTTTGGTTCCTGGAACAGCTGGGGGGGATGGGGGCGGCGTACCACATCCCCATGAGCCTGCGTCTGCGGGGCGACCTGGACCGCGACGCGCTGCGGCGCGCCCTGGACCGCATCGTCGCCCGCCACGAGGTGCTGCGCACCTCCTTCCCGACGGTGGATGGCGAGCCGGTCCAGCACATCGCCCCGGTCGAGGAGAGCGGGTTCCGGCTGGTGGAGCACGACCTCCGTGCCTCCGCCGACGCGGAGGACGAGCTGCGCCGCCTCGTATGGGACGAGGCGAACGCGCCCTTCGACCTGGCGCGGGGGCCGCTGTTCCGCGGGCGGCTGGTGCGCACGGCGGCGGACGACCACGTGCTGCTGCTGACGATGCACCACATCGTCTCCGACGGCTGGTCCACCGGCGTGCTCTTCCGCGAGATGGGCGCGCTGTACGCCGCCTTCGCCCGCGGCGAGCCCGATCCGCTCCCGCCGCTGCCGGTGCAATACGCCGACTACGCCGCGTGGCACCGCCGCTGGGTGGAAGGGCCCGTCCTGGAGGCGCAGGCCGAGTACTGGACCCGGACGCTGGCCGGCGCGCCGGAGCTGCTGGAGCTGCCGACGGACCACCCGCGCCCGGCGAAGCAGGACTTCACCGGCGCGTCGGTGGAGGTGGAGATCGACGCGGCGCTGGCCGGGGCGCTCAGGACGCTGTCGCAGCGGCACGGCACCACGCTGTTCATGACGCTGCTCGCCGGCTGGGCGGCCGTGCTCGCCCGGCTGTCGGGGCAGGGCGACGTGGTGATCGGCACCCCCAGCGCCAACCGCGGCCACGCCGAGGTGGAGGAGCTGATCGGCTTCTTCGTCAACACGCTTCCCGTCCGTATCGACCTGTCGGACGGGCCGCGTGTGGGGGAACTGCTCCAGCGGGTGAAGGCGCGCGCGCTGGAGGCGCAGCAGAACCAGGACATCCCCTTCGAGCAGGTGGTGGAGCGGGTGCAGCCGGCCCGCAGCCTGGCACACACGCCGCTCTTTCAGGTGATGCTCGCCTGGCAGAACGCGCCGGACGAGGGTCCGGATCTCCCGGGGCTGCACGCGGGAGCCCTGTCGGGTCCCGCGCACGAGACCGCGAAGTTCGACCTAACGCTGACCCTGGCCGAGAGCGGGGACCGAATCGCCGGGGTGCTGAGCTACGCGACCGCGCTGTTCGAGCGGGCCACCGTGGAGCGCCACCTGGCGTACCTGCGCCGGGTTCTGGAGGCGATGGCGGCGGACGATCTCCAGGCCGTGGACGCGCTCCCACTCCTGCCGCCGGCCGAGCGGCGCCTGGTGGTGGACGAGTGGAACGCGACGGACGCCGCGTATCCCCGCGAGCTGTGCATCCACCAGCTGTTCGAGGCACAGGCGGCGCGCACGCCGGACGCGGCGGCGGTGGTCTTCGAGGGTGCCGCGCTGACGTACGACGCGCTGAACCGGCGCGCGAACCGCCTGGCGCACCACCTTCGCGGGCTGGGCGTGGGGCCGGACGCGCGCGTGGCGATCTGCGTGGAGCGCGGCCCGGAGATGGTCGCAGGCCTGCTGGCCATTCTCAAGGCGGGCGGCGCCTACGTGCCGCTGGACCCGGCGTACCCCGCCGACCGGCTGCGCGCCATGCTGGAGGACAGCGCGCCGGCGGCGCTCGTCACGCAGTCGCCGCTGTCCGGCACCTTCGCGGGGCTGGACGTCCCCGCGGTGGAGCTCGACGCCCCGGCCCCGGTGTGGGCGGAGGCGCCGGAGACGAACCCGGGCGTCCCGGTGCGGCCCGGTGACCTGGCGTACGTCATCTACACCTCCGGCTCCACGGGGCGTCCCAAGGGCGTGATGGTCGAGCACCGCAGCCTGGTGAACCACACCGCGTGGCAGGCCGAGGCATTCGGCATCGGCGCGGGCGACACGGTGCTGCAGCGCACGTCGATCTCGTTCGACGCGTCGGTGTGGGAGCTGTGGACGCCGCTGGCCACCGGCGCGCGGATGCTGCTCCTCTCCCCCGACGCGGCGAAGGACCCGGGCGCCATCAGCCGCGCCATCGGGGAGGGCGGGGTCACCGTCGCGCAGCTCGTTCCCACCCTTCTCCAGGCGGTGCTCGGCGCGCGTCCGGGCGCCCCGCTCTCCTGCCGAATCCTCTTCTGCGGTGGCGAGCCGCTCCCGGCCGCGCTGGTGGAGGAGGCGCGCGCGGCGGGCGCGGGCGAGGTGGTGAACCTGTACGGCCCCACCGAGGCGACCATCGATTCGACCTCGCACGTGTGCGTCCCGGACGGCCGCGCGCCCGCCATCGGCCGGCCGGTCGCCAACGCGCGGGTCTACGTCCTGGACGCGCGCGGAGAGCCGGCGCCGGTGGGAGTGGCGGGCGAGCTGTACGTGGGCGGGGCCGGCGTGGCGCGCGGCTACCTGAACCGCGCCGGGCTCACTGCGGAGCGCTTCGTCGCCGATCCGTTCTCCGCCGGTCCCGGCGCGCGGATGTACCGCACCGGCGACCTGGGGCGGTGGCGGGCGGACGGGACGCTGGAGTTCCTGGGACGCACCGACTTCCAGGTGAAGATCCGCGGCTTCCGCATCGAGCTGGGCGAGATCGAGGCGCGGCTGGCCGAGCACCCCGGCGTCCGCGAGGCCGTCGTCCTGGCGCGGGACGATACGCCGGGAGACCGGCGGCTGGTGGCGTACGTGGTGGGCGAGGAGGCGCCGGGAGCGGAAGCGCTGCGGACGTACCTGGCCAGGACGCTGCCGGCGTACATGGTGCCGGCGGCGTACGTGCGGCTGGAGCGGCTCCCGCTCACGCCCAACGGCAAGCTGGACCGCCTCGCGCTCCCGGCCCCGGAGGGCGACGCCCGCGCGGCGCGGGAGTACGAGGCCCCGGTGGGGAAGGTGGAGCAGGCGCTCGCCGAAATCTGGGCCGAGCTGCTGGGCGTGGAGCGGGCGGGGCGCGGGGACGACTTCTTCGCGCTGGGCGGACACTCGCTGCTGGCGGTCCAGATGATCTCGCGGGTGCGGCAGGCGATGGAGGTGGAGGTGGCGCTGGCCGCCGTGTTCGAGAGCCCCGTGCTCTCCGCGCTCGCCGAGCGCATCCTGCACCTGCGGCTGGCCCGGTTCGATCCCGAAACCCTTGCACGGCTCGCGCAGCTGGTTCGCCAGCCCGGCGCGCCCACGTAACGCCACCCTGGCCGCACCCAACTTTCCAGGCAGATGTCGTCGAGCATGCTGAACCTTTCCAACGCCGAGCTCCTGGCGCTCCTCGAGCTGGCCGAGGCCACCGCCCCCGTGCAGGCCGCGCCGACGCTGGCTACGATCGAGCCGGTGGACCGGAGCGGACCGCTGCCGCTCTCCTTTGCGCAGTGGCGGCTCTGGTTTCTGGACCAGCTCGGGATCCCCGGCGCGGCCTACCACATGCCGACCTACCTGCGGCTGAAGGGTGAGCTGGACCGGAACGCGCTGGTCCGCGCGCTGGAACGGGTCGTTGCCCGTCACGAGGCGCTGCGCACCACCTTCACCGAGGTGGACGGCGAGCAGGTGCAGCGGATCACGCCGGCGGAGGAGAGCCCCTTCCAGATCGCCGAGCACGACCTTCGCGGCTACGCGGAGGCCCGGGCGGAGCTTCGCCGTCTGCTGGCCGAGGACGTCTGTGCGCCGTTCGACCTGGCCCGCGGGCCGCTGATCCGCGGGGTTCTGGTGCGCCTGGCGGACGACGACCAGGTGCTGCACATCACCATGCACCACATCGTCTCCGACGGGTGGAGCATGGGGGTGTTCACCCGTGAGCTGAGCACCCTCTACGACGCCTTTCGCGAAGGCCAGCCGGATCCGCTTCCCCCGCTGCCCATCCAGTATCCGGACTACGCCGTGTGGCAGCGGCGCTGGGTGGACGGCGAGGTGCTGAGGGCGCAGGCGGAGTACTGGAAGGAGACGCTGGCCGGCGCGCCGGAGCTGCTGGAGCTGCCCACCGACCGCCCGCGGCCGCCGCGGCAGGACTTTTCCGGCGGCGAGAGCTGGATCGAGCTGGACGCGGAGCTGACGGCGGGGCTCAAGGCGCTGGGCCAGCGGCACGGGGTCACGCTGTACATGATGTTCCTGGCCGCGTGGGCGGTGGTGCTGAGCCGTCTTTCGGGGCAGGAGACCGTGGTGATCGGCACCCCGGTGGCGGGGCGCGGGCGGCGCGAGATCGAGGGGCTGATCGGCTTTTTCGTGAACACCCTGGCCATCCGGGTCGACCTCGCCGGCTCGCCCACCGTGGCGGAGCTGCTGCGGCGGGTGAAGGAGCGGGCGCTCGAGGCGCAGGACCGCCAGGACATCCCCTTCGAGCAGGTGGTGGAGCTGCTGCAGCCGGTGCGCAGCCTGGCGCACACGCCGCTCTTCCAGGTGATGTTCAACTGGCTGAACATTCCCGAGCGCGACCTGAACCTCACCGGGCTGGAGCTGGCCTCCGCGGGGGCGGGAACGGGGCCGCGGCCGCCGGCGTCGGCCGCGCAGCCGGAGGAGCACTCGGAGGAGCTGACGCATTTCGACCTGACGCTCTCCCTCTCCGAGCGGGACGGGCGGATCTACGGCCCCCTGGAGTACGCAAAGGCGCTCTTCGATCCGGAGACCATCGAGCGCCACCTGGACTACCTGCGGCGGGTGCTCGCGCAGATGGTGGCGGACGAGCGCCGCGGCGTGGCGCGGCTGGAGCTGATGTCCCCCGCCGAGCGCGCGCAGGTGGTGGAAGGGTGGAACGCGACCGCGCTCCCCTCCCCGGACGGTCTGTGCGTGCACGAGCTCTTCGAACGGCGGGCGGAGGAGGCGCCGGGGGCCACGGCGCTGGTCTTCGAGGGCGGGGAGCTGACGTACGCGGAGCTCAACGCCCGCGCCAACCGGCTGGCGCACCGGCTCCGCGCCCTGGGCGTGGGCCCCGACGCGCGCGTGGCGATCTGCGCCGAACGCTCCCCGGAGATGGTGGCGGCGCTCCTTGCCGTGCTCAAGGCCGGCGGGGCGTACGTCCCGCTCGACCCCCAGTACCCGGAGGAGCGGCTGCGCTGGCTGCTGGAGGACAGCGCGCCCGTGGCGGTGCTGGCGCACGGCTCGCTCGCCGCGCGCTTCGCGGGCGCGGGCATCCCGGTGCTCGAGCTGGACGCCGCCTCGCCCGCCTGGACGGCCGGGGCGGAGACGAACCCCGGACGCGGGGCGCTCCTGCCGGAGCACCTGGCGTACGTGATCTACACCTCGGGCTCCACCGGGCGGCCCAAGGGGGTGATGGTCACCCACCAGGCCGTCGGGCGGCAGGTGGCCGCCGTCCAGGCGGGCTTCGGCCTGCGGGCGGGCGACCGCGTCCTGCAGTTCGCCTCCGTGGCCTTCGACGCCGCGGTGGAGGAGATCTTCGGCGCGCTCCTCACGGGGGCGGCGCTGGTGATGCGCACCGAGGCGTGGCTGGAGGGCGCGCACGCCTTCTGGGGCCGGTGCGGCGAGAACGGGGTGACGGTGGTCGACCTCCCCACCCGCTTCTGGCAGCTCCTGCTGGACGAGCCCTCGGCCGCGGTCCCGCCGTGCGTGCGCCTGCTGGCCATCGGCGGCGAGGCGGTGGAGCCCGCGGCGCTGCGGGCGTGGTTCGGGAGGGACGGGTACCGGCCGCCGCTCTTCAACACCTACGGTCCCACCGAGACCACGGTCAACGCGGCGATCGGCGAGTTCGCCGACGATCCCGCCACCTGGCGCTCCATCGGCCGGCCGGTGGCCAACACGCGCATCTACCTCCTGGACGCGCGGGGCGGGCCGGTGCCGGTGGGGGTGGCGGGAGAGCTGTACATCGGCGGCGGGCAGATCGCGCGCGGCTACCTGGACCGTCCGGGGCTGACCGCCGAGCGCTTCGTCCCCGACCCGTTCTCCCGTGAGCCGGGGGCGCGCCTGTACCGGACGGGCGACCTGGGGCGGTGGCTGACGGACGGGTCCATCGAGTTCCTGGGCCGCACCGACTTCCAGGTGAAGGTCCGCGGCTTCCGCATCGAGCTGGGCGAGATCGAGGCGCGGCTGGCCGAGCACCCGGCCGTGCGCGACGCGGTGGTGCTGGCGCGTGAGGACGAGCCCGGCGACCGGCGGCTGGTGGCGTACTGCGTGGCCGACGAGGGAGTGGACGTGGAATCGCTGCGGGCGCACCTGGCCGGGCGGCTTCCGTCGTACATGGTGCCGGCGGCCTTCGTGCGGCTGGACGCGTTCCCGGTCACCGCGGGCGGAAAGGTGGACCGCCGGGCGCTCCCGGCGCCGGAGGGCGACGCGCTGGGCGGGCGCGGCTACGAGGCGCCGGAGGGCGAGACCGAGGCTACGCTCGCGGAGATCTGGGCCGAGGTGCTCAAGCTGGAGCGGGTGGGCCGCCGGGACAGCTTCTTCGACCTGGGCGGGCACTCGCTGCTGGCGGTGCAGGTGATGTCGCGGGTGCGAAAGCGGCTGGAGGTGGAGGTCGCGCTGCGCGACCTGTTCGCCCGGCCCGTGCTGGCCGACTTTGCGCGGGGGCTGGAGACCGCGTCCCGCGCCAGGCTGCCGGCGATCGAGCCGGTGCGGCGGGGGGCGGATCTCGCGCTCTCGTTCTCGCAGCAGCGGCTCTGGTTCATCGAGCGGCTGCAGGGCGCGGGCGCGGCGTACCACATCCCCGTGCGCCAGCGGCTGCGGGGCGAGCTGGACCGGGCCGCGCTGCGGCGGGCGCTGGACCGGATCGTGGCGCGGCACGAGGCGCTGCGCACGACGTTCGGCGAGGTGGACGGCGAGCCGGTGCAGCGGATCGCGCCGGCGGAGGAGAGCGCCTTCCATCTCACGGAGCATGACGTGCGCGGCGCCGCCGACCCGGGCGCCGAGCTTCGCCTGCTGGTGGCGGACGAATCGCGCGCGCCGTTCGACCTGGCGCGCGGGCCGCTGATCCGCGGCCGGCTGGTGCGGATCGGCGACGAGGACCACGTGCTGCTCATCACCATGCACCACATCGTCTCCGACGGGTGGAGCATGGGCGTGTTCACCCGCGAGCTGGGCGCCCTGTACGGCGCCTTCCGCGCGGGGCGGCCCGATCCGCTTCCCCCGCTCCCGGTGCAGTACGCCGACTACGCCGCGTGGCAGCGGCGGTGGATGTAGGGCGAGGTGCTCCGGCGGCAGGCGGACTACTGGACGCAGGCGCTCGCCGGCGCGCCGGAGCTGCTGGAGCTTCCCGCCGACCACCCCCGCCCGGCACGGCAGGACTTTACCGGCGCCGCAATCGGCCTCGTGCTGGACGAGGCGCTCTCGGCCGCGCTCAAGGGGCTTTCCCGGCGGCACGGGACCACGCTGTTCATGACGCTGCTGGCCGGGTGGGCGGTGGCGCTCTCCCGCCTGTCGGGGCAGGACGAGGTGGTGGTGGGCACGCCGACGGCGGGCCGCGGGCGGGAGGAGATCGAGGGGCTGATCGGCTTCTTCGTGAACATGCTCCCCGTGCGCGTGGAGCTGTCCGACGCGCCGACGGTGGCGGAGCTGCTGGCGCGCGTGAAGGAGCGCGCGCTGGGCGCGCAGCAGCACCAGGACATTCCCTTCGAGCAGGTGGTGGAGCGGGTGCAGCCGGCGCGCAGCATGGCGCACGCGCCGCTCTTCCAGGCGATGTTCACCTGGCAGAACGCCCCCGGCGGCGGCGCCGGGCTCCCCGGCCTGACCCTCGCGCCGCTGGTGCCGCCTCCGCCGTCGAGCGGGCCCGTCGTGGGACCCGTCGCGCCTGCCTCGCCCCCGCCGGCGCAGGCGCTGGCGCAGGAGGCGGCGCACGTCGACCTGTCGCTGACGCTGTGGGAGGGCGGCGGGAGGATCGGGGGGACCATGGCGTACGCCACCGCGCTCTTCGAGCGGGAGACGGTGGAGCGCTTCGTCGGCTACCTCGGCCGCGTGCTGGAGGCGATGGCGGCGGACGAGACCCGGCGGGTGGACCGGCTGGAGATCGTGCCGGAAGACGAGCGCCGCCGGATGGTGGAGGAGTGGAACCGGACGGAGGCCGTCGCTCCGGGCGACGCGTGCGTGCACGCGCTCTTCGAGGCGCAGGTCCGGCGCGCGCCGGAGGCGGAGGCGGTGGTCTGCGAGGGAGCACGTCTCACCTACGCGGAGCTGAACGCGGCCGCCAACCGGCTGGCGCGGCGGCTGCGCGCGGCCGGCGTGGGCCCGGAGGCGCGCGTGGGGGTGATGCTGGAGCGCTCCGCCGAGCTGGTGGTCGCGCTGCTGGCCGTGCTGAAGGCCGGCGGCGCGTACCTGCCGCTGGACCCTGCGCTCCCCGCCGCCCGCCGCGCCGCGCTGGCGGCCGACGCGGGCGCCGCCGTGCTGGTGACGCGCGAGCCGGCGCTGGAGGGCTTCGCCGGGACGATCGTCTCCCCTGCGGAGGCGGAGGGGGAGGACGGGAGCGATCTCGCGCTCGACGTCCCCGCCGCCGCGCTGGCGTACGTTATCTACACCTCCGGCTCCACCGGCACGCCGAAGGGGGTGGGGGTGGCGCACGCCCAGGCCGCCGCGCACTTCCGCGCGGCGGCGGCGGCGTTCGGGCTGACGCCGGCGGACCGGGTGCTGCAGTTCGCCGCGGTCGGGTTCGACGTGTCGCTGGAGCAGACGCTGGCCCCGCTGGTGACCGGCGCGTGCGTGGTCGTGCGCGGGAACGAGGTGCCGACGCCGCTGGAGCTGGCGCGGCAGGCGGCGGAGCAGGGGATGACCGTCATCAACCCCCCGACGGCGTACTGGCACCAGCTGGCGGCGGACCCCGAGGCGCTGGCCCTGCTCGCCCGCACCGTGCGGCTGGTGATCGCCGGCGGCGAGGCGATGATCCCGGCGGCGGCGCGCGAGTGGTCGGCAGGCCCCGCGGCCGGCGTGCGGCTGCTGAACGCCTACGGGCCCACCGAGACGGTGGTCACCTGCACGGCGTACGACGTCCCGGCCACGCTGCCGGACGGGGCGGCGCACGTCCCCGTGGGGCGGCCCCTCGCCGGGCGGACGGCGTACGTGCTGGACGGGACGGGCGAGCCGGCGCCGCTGGGGGTGCCCGGCGAGCTGTGCATCGGCGGGACGCTGGCGCGCGGCTACCTGGGGAGGCCTGCGGCGACGGCGCAGGCGTTCGTCCCCGATCCGTTCTCCGCCACGCCGGGGGCGCGGATGTACCGCACCGGCGACCGCGCGCGCTGGCTGGCCGCGGGGGAGCTGGAGTTCCTGGGTCGCAGGGACTTCCAGGTGAAGGTGCGCGGCTACCGGATCGAGCCGGGCGAGATCGAGGCGCGGCTGGCAGAGCACCCGGAGGTGCGCGAGGCCGTCGTACTGGCGCGGGAAGACGAGCCGGGCGACCGGCGGCTGGTGGCGTACGTGGTGGGCGGTCAGGCCGCGTCGGCCGAGGCGCTGCGGGCGCACCTGGGGGCGGCGCTCCCGGCGTACATGGTGCCGGCGGCGTTCGTGCGGCTGGACGCCTTCCCGCTCACGCCGACGGGGAAGCTGGACCGCAGGGCGCTCCCCGCGCCCGACGGGGAAAGCGAGGCGCGGCAGGGCTACGAGGCGCCGGTGGGGGAGACGGAGGAGGCGCTGGCCGAGATCTGGGCCGAGGTGCTGCGCGTGGAACGGGTGGGCCGCCACGACCACTTCTTCGATCTGGGCGGCCACTCGCTCCTGGCCGTCCGCGTGATCTCGCGCGTGCGGCAGCTGCTGGGCGTGGAGGTGGGGATCGCCGACCTGTTCGAGAAGCCGGTGCTCTCCGCGCTCGCCCAGCACGTCGTCCACGCGCTGCTCGCCCAGTTCGACCCCGAGGAGCTCGCGCTCCTGAGCGCGCTCGACGACGATGCCATCCCGGAGTGATCTCCCGGGGCGCGGCGAAGCGGGGCCGTCCGGCCCCGCTTCGTCGTTCGCCGGCACGACTCCGGCGGGCCCGGCAGGCCCGTTCACCGCGACCCTCGTTCTTGCCCCATGACGTCGACTCCGCCGGTTACCAGCGCGGACAGGCTGCTGAAGCTCGCCCGGGCCGCCAGGCTTCAGCGCAGCGCCGCGGCGGCGCCCATCGAGCCGGTGGAGCGTGGCGGCCCGCTCGCGCTCTCGTTCGCGCAGCAGCGGCTGTGGTTCCTGGAGCAGCTTGGCGGCCTGGGCGACACGTACCACGTTCCCACGCGGCTGCGGCTGGGAAGGGAGCTGGACCGGGCGGCGCTGCGGCGTGCGCTGGAGGCGATGGTGGCGCGCCACGAGGCGCTGCGCACGACCTTCGTGGAGGTAGAGGGCGAGCCGGTGCAGCGCATCGTCCCCGTGGAGGAGAGCCGGTTCCACCTGCTGGAGCACGACCTGGGCGAGCACCCGGACGGCGTGGCGGAACTGCACCGGCTGGGGGCCGAGGAGGTGTCCGCCCCCTTCGACCTGGAGCACGGGCCGCTGATCCGCGGGCGGCTGATCCGGATGGCGGCGGACGACCACTTCCTGCTGCTGACGATGCACCACATCGTCTCCGACGGGTGGAGCATGGGGGTGCTGACGCGGGAGCTGGGCACCCTTTACGCCGCCTTCTGCCGCGGAGAGGAGAACCCGCTCCCCCCGCTGCCGATCCAGTACGCGGACTATGCGGCCTGGCAGCGGAAGTGGGTCACCGGCGAGGTGCTGCGGCAGCAGGCGGAGTACTGGAAGACGACGCTCTCCGGCGTGCCCGGGCTGCTGGAGCTGCCCACCGACCGTCCGCGCCCCGCACGGCAGAGCCATGCCGGGACCACGGCCACGGTGGAGTTCGACGAGGCGCTGACCGCCGGCCTCAGCTCGCTCGCCCGGCGGCATGGCACCACGCTTTACATGACCGTGCTCGCCGGGTGGGCGGTGGTGCTGGGCCGCCTGTCGGGGCAGGACGACGTCGTCGTCGGCACGGCCAGCGCCAACCGGGGACGCGCGGAGATCGAAGGGCTGATCGGCTTCTTCATCAACACCCTGGCCCTGCGCGTGGACCTCGCCGGCTCGCCCACCGTGGCGGAGCTGCTGGAGCAGGTGCGCACGCGCTCGCTGGGCGCGCAGCAGAACCAGGACATCCCCCTGGAGCAGGTGGTGGAGCTGGTGCAGCCGGGGCGCAGCCTGGCGCACACCCCACTCTTCCAGGTGATGGTCACCTGGCACCACGCGTCGGAGTACCGGCGCGAGCTCCTCGGCCCCGGGCGGGTGGGCGTGGGCGCGCCGTCGCCGTCGACGGCGAAGTTCGACCTGTCGCTGTCGCTGGGCGAGGTGGGCGGGCGCATCGCGGGGAGCGTGACGTACGCGACCGCGCTGTTCGAGCACGCGACGGTGGAGCGGTGGCTGGGCTACCTGCGGCGGGTGCTGGAGCAGATGGCGGCCGACGACGCGCGGGCGGTGGACCGGCTCGCGCTGCTGGATACGGCCGAGCGGCGCCTGGTGCTGCAGGAGTGGAACCGCGCGGACGCAGAGCTTCCGCGGACGTGCGTACACGAGCGGTTCGAGGCGCAGGTGGCGCGCACGCCGGACGCCGTCGCCCTGATCTTCGAAGACCACTCGCTGACGTACGCGGAGCTGAACGCCCGCGCCAACCGTCTGGCGCACCACCTCCGCGGGCGGGGCGTGGGCCCCGACGTACGGGTGGCGGTCTGCATCGAGCGCAGCCCCGAGCTGATCGTCGCCTTCCTGGCCGTGCTGAAGTCCGGGGGCGCGTACGTCCCGCTGGACCCGGGAGATCCCGAGGACCGGCTGCGCCACATGCTGGACGACGGCGCCCCCGCGGCGCTCCTGGTTCACGCTGGCACCGCCGCGCGCTTCGCCAGCGAGACACTCCCGGTGATCGACCTGGACGCCGATGCCGGGGAGTGGGCGGGCGAGTCCGCGTCGAATCCGGCCCGGGAGGACGTAGGGCTGACGCTCGGCCACCTGGCGTACGTCATCTACACCTCCGGCTCCACCGGCCGCCCCAAGGGGGTGATGGTGGAGCACCGCGCGCTGGCCAACGTCATGGGGTGGATGGGCGAGGCGTGGCCGCTCGGCGCGCACGACGTGGTGCTGCAGAAGACGCCCGTGAGCTTCGACGCCTCGGCGCGCGAGCTTTTTCCGCCGCTGCTGGCCGGCGCGCGGATGGTGATCGCGCGGCCGGGCGGGCACCGCGATCCCGCGTACCTGGTGGAGACCATCCGCCGCGAGGGCGTCACCACGCTGCACTTCGTGCCCACCATGCTCCAGTTCCTGCTGGAGGAGCCGGGGATCGAGCAGTGCGCCTCCATCGCGCGCGTGGTGTGCGGCGGCGAGGCGCTCCCGGCCGCCCTGGCGCGGCGGGCAAGGGAGCTGCTGCCGCACGCGGAGCTGCACAACGTTTACGGTCCCACCGAGGCGGCCGTGGACGTCACCTGGCTGCCCTGCCCGGCGGACGCCGCGGGACCGCACGTCTCCATCGGCCGGCCGATGGCCAACTGCCGCGCCTACTTCCTGGACCGCACCGGCGAGCCGGCACCCGCGGGGGTGGTCGGCGAGCTGTACCTCGGCGGGGCGCAGGTGGCGCGCGGGTACCTGGGCCGCGCGGCGCTTACGGCGGAGCGCTTCGTCCCCGACCCCTTCGGCGGCGAGCCGGGGGCGCGGCTCTACCGCACGGGCGACCTGGGGCGGTGGCGGGAAGAAAGTGCGTTAGTTCGTGAGTGCGTGAGTGCGGAAGTGGATCCGGAGGAAACGAACTCCCGCACTAACGCACTGACACACTCACGCACTGCCGTCATCGAGTTCCTGGGGCGCAACGACTTCCAGGTGAAGGTGCGCGGCTTCCGCATCGAGCTGGGCGAGATCGAGGCGCGGCTGCGGGAGCACGGGGGCGTTCGCGAGGCCGCGGTCATCGCGCGCGAGGACGGGGCGGGCGA
>DASTVC010000232.1:0-4199 GCA_035759295.1 Longimicrobium sp.
GCCGCGTGGCTGGAGCGCGACGTTCCAGCCGCCCGCGAGGCGGAGCGCCGGGCCCTCGAGGCCAGCGCCACCCACGACGTCGTGAGGGAGGCCGTTGCCGCCCACGCGGACCCCCGGGTGGCCGAGCTGGCCGGCCAGATCGCGGCGATGCGGGAGTTCACCCGGATCGACCCGCACTACCAGGAGGCGAAGGCCCAGATCGACCGGGCGGAGACGATCCTGGACGCCACCTCCGAGAGCCGCGAGGGGGCCCAGCGCGCATGGTCGGAGCTGGAACAGACGGTCAAGGCGCAGTTCACCCGGCCCGAGATGCTGCTGGAGCGGGTGCGCGGGATGAACGCCGAACAGGTACGCCAGCTGGCCGGCCAGCTGCGCACAAACCCGCTCGCCCTCTCGGGGAACCATCCCCGCGTCCAGCCGAGCCCGCGCATTCCGGGCGTCAGCATGGCTGGTCCCATCGAGGGCTTCGAGCCGCAGCTGAAAACGGTCCGCGCGCCGGGACTCCGAGGGCTCATCGGTCAGACGAGCGCGACCGCGACGGAGCACCAGGCGCGCGTCGCCGCCGTGGCGCTGGAAACCTGGGCCGAAGCTCGCGAGCGGGGCGAGGAAACCCGCAGGTGGGCGGCATCGCAACTCGGCCTGGAGGCCGACAGCTCCCTCGCCAAGGTGAGCGACGGCGCCATGCGTCGTCTCGCGGAGCTGAAGACCAAGCACAAGGACCTGCTCCGCGCCTGGCAGCAGCTGACGCCCGCGCCCACCGCCGCGCAGATCGAGCGCCGCCTGAAGAGCATGGAGCCGGAAGCCGCGGCGCTGGCGCGCCGCACCATCCCGGACCTGGGCGGCGTTACGAAGCCGGCCCCGGCGCCGCCCCGTCCGGAACGCGCGCTCGCACAACCCGCATTAGGCCGATGAACACCATCCGACCCGACGATCTCGAAAGCCTCCTGCTCGCCACCCACCAGGCGCTCCGGACGGCGGGAGACGAAGCCGGCATCTGGGCAAACCTCGCCTGCTCGTGCGGACAGCCGGAGTGCACGATCCACGACCCTGGACGGTATTCGGTCACGCTGCAGCTCGACACGATGGCGGCGTACCGGTTCGTGGAGCACGCCGCACCGGCCACGCTCGAGCGCGCGGCCGAGGCAGTCGGACGCCTCGGCGACGTGCTCGGCTTCTGGAGCAACACACGGCCGACGGATCCCCACGCGCTGCTGCATACGGCTCGCGACCACTGGCTCGCGGGAATGGGGACGCCTCTGGGTGGGCCACCCGATGATGCCTGGATGCGGAGGCTCGTCCAGGTGGAGGCTCGCAACGCGCTGCTCCTGGACAAGCTCCTCGAGCGCCTGGTCTCGGTTCCGTTCACCCGCATCGCCGACGCCGGGGCGTCACACGCCCGGCTTCGGAGGGGACGAGCCACGTACGAAGCGGTCACGGCCTGCCAGCGCACCCTGCGGGCGTGGATGGACGACCACAACGCGCTCCCGCAGCGGACGCTCCTGCAGGAACACCTGCTCGCGATCATCGCGGAGGCAGAGTGGACCGCGGGCGAGGCGCAGGACGTCGTGCAGATGGCCGAAGACGCGAGCCACGCGGTCCTGGCCTTCGGGATCGCCGACCCGATGTGGATACCTGTGGCCTTCGGCGGGATGGAGCAGATCATCCCGCTCGCGGGGCTACGCGTCGCCCTGGTGCTCGAAGACGATCCGGTGCTGCCGCTCCCTCGCTGAAACCGCGGCGGGGGGGAAATCATCCACCCCCGCCTCAAAACGACCATGGACACGACAGCCATGCTCCAGCCTGCAGACTACGTGTGGCTGCCGATCCTCGACGGCGCCACGCCCGAGCCGCCCCCCGCCGGCGCGGACGGAATCCGCGCAATCTCGCTCGGCCGCCACGTGGCCGGCGGAGAAGTACACCGGACGGTGATCGTGGAAACGCCGGCGGGATTCGCCCCGCTGGCCCTCGGCGTCCATCTCCACGGCGACGTTGACGAAGGCTGGGCCTGGGGCTGGCGCGGGAGCGCACCGCTGAACACAGCACTGAACGTGCTGCTCAACTTCGTCCATCCTAAGGCTGCGTGGCGCCTCCAGTGGGCCTTCTGCGACGCCTTTCTTCGCCCGCTTCCGACGCTCGGCGGAACGCTCGCGGGAGACGACGTGCGGGCCTGGCTCCGCCGGAACGCGTGGATCGGACTCCATCGCTCCTGGGAGGCGACGGCAGAAGCCGACCGCGAGGGCTTCATCGCGGCCTCGCGGCGCCACAGCCGGTCGCTGTCACCCCGCGCGCGTGCCGAGCGGGTCGTCGGTCTCATCACCTCGGGCACGGGTGGCAGAACGCGCGCCGACGATTCCCAAACCGCGTCGGGCTTCGACTCCGCATTCGAGCTCGCCCGCGCGGCCGCGTTCCTCGACGGTGCGCCGGCGGAGCAGCGCTGGGCGACCTTGGGCCTTCTCGCCGGCATGCTGCCACCGCCGGGGAGCCCGGGCCGGGAATCGTGGCGGCAGGCGGCCGCTCCTGCCACGCCCGGGCTCCCAGCCCCGGCCGCCGTCGCGGCGGTCAGGGAGGTATGGTCACGGCTCGTCGGACTCGGGGCGCCGGAGCGCGCGCGTGCGCTGGCTGAGATCATCCGGGACCGCTCGGGTACGTGCGATTCCTGGCGCCTGATCCCGCAGCTCGCCTACGCGCTTGGCGCGGGCGATTCCCAGGTCACCGGTGGCATCTCATGCCTCGCTGGCGACCCCGTGATGGCGGTGGCGACCCTGCGCGCCCTGGAAGAGGCCACGGCGGCGAATGCGAGCCTGCGCGAGGATGCCGCCCGGCTCGGCCTCACGCACTCGGGAATCGCGGAATGCACTCGCCACGCCCACGCGCTGCACGTGGATCACCTGCGCGCGGCGCGGCGCGCCGCCGAAGACGACGCAGCCGCCGAGATGGAGCGCGTTCGCGCGGCCGAGGCGATGCGCCTGCCACGGGGGCGCAGCCACCGCCCACCGCCCGCGAGCGAGACGCTCCGCGACTGGGCGCTGGACGCGCCGCTCCCGCTGCTGATGCAGCTGGTCCGAGCCGCACGCGGGCCTGCGGGCCCGCTGCAGCTGCGCGCGGTCCTCCACGCCTCTGAAGTCGTCTTCCCGGACCCGCCTGGCACCGTCGCCGCGACCCTTGCCTGGACGCTGGAGGAAGGCGCGCCGCGGATGCTCGACGCCCCGGCGTTCCTGATCCGCGGTGACGGCCTGCCGCACACCCCGCCGTCCGCGCTGGTCGGCGCAGGGGTGGCCGCTCCGCCCGCGGCGCTCCGCGCCTGCACCGCCGCGGACAGCGGCCCAGTCGGGCGCGGCCGTGACCAGCTCCGCCCGTCGTAAGGCGTCCCCCGCGCCCATCCGGTCCGGCCGCCGCCCCCTGCCTGGCGCCGCGCGGCCGTACGCCTCCACCTGCTCGCTGCATCCCCGGAAGTGCCAGACATGAAAACCGTGATGGTCGCCTCCACGAAGGGAGGCACGGCGAAAACCACGTCGGTGATCGCGCTTTCGGCCACCTGGGCGACCGAGCACGAGAAGCGGATCGCCATGTGGGACGGGGATCCGCAAGGCACCCTCACGCGGCAGATGCGGCACACCGTGGTCCGCGAACCCTGGCTCGCCGATCCCGCAGGAGTGCGGATCCCCCGGATGGAGGACACCGCCGTGATCTTCCGGGGCGGGCGCGCGCTCGGGCTTACCGCCGTCCCGCAGATCAAGCAGTTCTTCCAGCGGCCCGACTGGGAGGACCGCCTGCAGGCGGACGTCGCCATCATCGACACGCCCCCCGGGGGCCTCCAGCACATCCTCGCAGCGGCCGACGTCGCCGACCTGCTGCTCGTTCCCGTGGACACCACGCCCCTGGGACTCGAGGGTCTGATCGAGACGATGGACCTGCTCAAGGTGATCGAGCCGCCCCTGCCGACCCGGGTCCTCCTCACGCGGACCGTCGGCCGCCGGAACATCACCGAGCACATCATCGGTTTCCTCGAGGAACGGCATCCCGGGATGCGCCTGCCGGTCGGGATCCCCGAAGACGCCCGCGTCCCCGAGTCCCACAAGGACCGCCGTCCCGTAACGCTCGGCCCCCGCGGACGTGCGTCCGACAGCTACCGCGAGGTAGCCAGCCACCTCCTAGACGTAATCGGCGGGCTGCGGCGCGTGGACCACAGGATCAACCGG
>DASTVC010000233.1:0-5755 GCA_035759295.1 Longimicrobium sp.
GGAAGGTCAGCATTCCCGTGGGGCTGCTTACGCCTCACTCGGGGGGAGGACGGAAGATGATGATGGAACGGCGTCAGCACCGTAAGGAGTTGTCAACGATCCTCCCGGTCTGAACTGTAAACGATCATTCCGGTTGCTCAAGGGTGTGAGGGTGTGAGGGTGTCGGCGGATGGAAGCCAATCAACGCATGGAGATCGAGATGGCAAAGCAGTGCACGCACACCGGGGAAGTGCAGGACGTGGAGCCGCGGACGCCGGGGGGATGCGAGGAGTGCCTGGCGACCGGGTCGCGCTGGGTGCACCTGCGCCTGTGCCGTACCTGCGGACACGTGGGATGCTGCGACAACTCCCCCAACCGTCACGCGACCAAACACTTCCACGCCACCCAGCACCCCATCATCACCTCCGCCGAGCCCGGCGAAGACTGGTCCTGGTGCTACGTCGACGAGATGGAGGTGTTCGTCTGAGCGACGGCGAGGGTGGATTTCGCCGCGCCGCGCCGCCACGGGCTAAAGCCCGCGGCTAGGACGGCCATAAGCCCCGTCTTTGCTCGTTCCTCGCAAAACGGGGCTTCACCTTCTCGTTACGTCGGAGGCCTTCGCGGGCGCGCCGGCCCTGGTCGCGCGCGGAAGATCTGTCGGCCGCGCCGGAGCGTGGGGAGCACGAGAAGGTGAAGCCCGGTTCGGCGAGTGTAACGCGCCGAGACCGGGCTTATGGCCCTTCTAGCCCCGGGCTTCAACCCGGGGTTACCCGGGGCGCACCACTAAACGTGCGGACCGCTCCGCGTCCGGGGTGGCGCCGTCCGTACGTCCCTCACGTCCGAAACCGGTGCGTACAGGCGTTATTGCCTGAGTGCCAGACGCTTCCGTTTTCTCTCCTTCCGCTCGACCTCATGCATCATTCGCGAACCCCTTTCATATCGCCGCCGCGCACGATCCTCGCACCGCGGCGGCCGGGCGCAATCCTGCTCCTGGTTCTGGCGGCCGCCCTGGCGTGGGCGGCTCCGGTGGCGGCGCAGGGCACCGTGTCCGGCGTGTTTCACCTGGTGTGGCGGGTGTCGCGGGACCCCGCGGTGCCGGTGCAGGTGACCTATCATCTGGCCGATGACCAGGGGCGTACGCACGAGTTGGAGCTGGATCCGGAGAGCCTGCGGCCGTTCGGCGGCGCGGTGGCACTCAATCGCCGCCGCGTGGACGTGACCGCCGCCCAGCTGTCGGTGGCGCCGGGGGAAGGGGGCGGCTCGCGGCTGCGCGTGCTCTCGCTGCGCCCGGCCGGGCCCGCGGCCGCCAGCCTCGTCAGCGCGGAGCAGAGCGGCTCCCGGCCGTACGCTACCGTGCTGTGCCGCTTCGCCGACTCGCTTTCGATTATGCCGCACCCCGCCGAGTTCTACCAGGCGCTGCTGACGGGGAAGGAGCAGGACGGGCTGGACCACTTCTGGCGCGAGGTGTCGGACGGCCGCATCGACCTGAGCGGAAGCGTGGTGGCCGGCTGGGTAGACCTGCCCAAGCCGCGCGCGTTCTACTTTCCCAACGGCCTGAGCGGCAACCCCAACTGGTGGACCATGGTGTCCGACTGCCTGGGCGCGGCCGACGCCACCGTGGACTTTCGGCAGTACGCCGGCATCAACATGCAGTTCAACCTCAACATGCCGGCGTCGTGGGGCGGCTCGGCGTTCGTGACGGCCGACGGGGTGAACCGGGTGATGCCCATGACCTGGATGGCGCCGTGGGCGGGCCATTCCGTCTACGCGCACGAGATGGGGCACTCGTTCGGGCTGCCGCACTCGTCGGGGCCGTACGGGTCCACGTACGACTCCAAGTGGGACGTGATGAGCAACAGCTACATCCGCATGGTGGACAACCAGTTCATCGGCCAGCACACCATGATCTACCACAAGAACATCCTGGGGTGGATCCCGGCGTCCCAGCGGTACGTGGCCACGCCGGGGAGCCGGCAGACGCTGGTGCTGAACCAGTCGGAGCTGCCGGGTACCACCGCCGACTACCAGATGGTGCAGATCCCCATCCCCTACGGCCAGTTCTACACCGTCGAGGTGAGGCGGCGCGTGGGCTACGACGAGGGTCTCCCCGGCGAGGGCGTCGTCATCCACCGCGTGGATACCACGCGTCCCGATCGCGCGGCGCAGGTGGTGGACCCCGACGACAACGGCAACCCCAACGACGCCGGGGCCATCTGGCTCCCCGGCGAGCGGTTCACCGACCCGGAGAACGACGTGGGGATCTCGGTGGATGCCGTCGCGGGGACGGGGTTCCGCGTTACCGTGAGCCTGGCGGCGCCCGTCACCCTGGTGTCCGATTCCCTGCGCCGGACGGCGGTGCTGGAGGTGGAGTACGCCGACTCGCTGCGCGCGGACGGGGGGGTGGGGAGCTACACCTGGTCCGTCACGGCGGGGAGCCTGCCGCCGGGGGTGGCGCTGAACGCCGCGACCGGGGTGCTCTCCGGGGTGCCCTCGCAGGTCGGCACCTGGCGGTTCACCGCGCGCGCGGCCTCCGGCAGCGTGTCCGCCTCGCGCGAGTTCCGGATCGAGGTGCTGCGCCCGGTGCGCATCGCCACCGACCCGGTGCGCCCGGCGGTGCGGCTGGGGGCGGTGTATCTCGACAGCCTGCGCGCCACCGGCGGCTCCGGCAGCTACACCTGGAGCGTGGCGGCGGGCGCGGTGCCGGCGGGGCTGGCGCTGGATGGATCGACCGGCGTGCTGAGCGGCACCGCCACGCAGGAGGGCACCCACCGCTTTACCGTGGTGGCCACCTCGCCCCCGCTGAGCGCGGCGCTGGAGCTGGTGCTGCGCGTCGCCGGCCCGCTGGCGGTCGAGTCCGACTCGCTGCGCCCGGCGGGGGTGATGGGCGCCGCGTACCTCGATTCGCTGCGGTCGCGCGGCGGGCTGGCGGCCACGGTGTGGCGGGTGACGGCGGGCCAGCTTCCCGCCGGCGTGGTGCTGGACAGCCTTTCGGGCGCGCTCAACGGCGTGCCTGCGGAGGCGGGGCAGTTCCGCGTCTCGGTCCGCGCACGCTCGGGAGAAGAGACCGTGGACGGCGTCGTCCGCATCACCGTCGCCAAGCCGCAGCTGCAGCCCGGCCCGGTGGTGGACCAGCTTCTGGCGGGCTCCGGGCTGTCCGCGGACCAGGCCCGGTTCCTGGACCTGCTGGGCAACCGCAACGGCCGCGTGGACGTGGGCGACGTGCGCGCCTGGCTGATGGAGACCCAGCAGATGAACCTGAGCGAGCACCCCGTGCTGCAGCAGATCGCCGGTGAGCGGGGCGAACCCGCGCCCGCGCAACCCACCACTCCGGGAGGCAGACCGTGAAGCAGACGCGATGGGGCCTGGCCCTGTTCCTTGCCCTGGCCGCCGCTGCCTGCACCGGCGGCGACGGCGGCCCCACCACCACCTCGCCGCAGCCGGAGCCCGGGGTGCTCACGGTGAATCTCACCACCCCCAACCCCGACGACCGGGCGCTGGTGGTGGAGGTCACCGGGCCCGCCATCAGCGGGGTGACGGCGGCCAACGCGGCGTACGTGCTGCACTCGCGCGCCGGTGCGTCGAGCGTGCGCGTGGCCGTGTTCGGGGCGCTGGGCAGCGGCGCCCTGCTGCGCTTTCAGGTGCCGGACGTAAACAAGGCTTCCGCGTACTCGGCCACCGTGGTCGAGGTGGCCGATGCCGCGAACGCCCTGCGCGAGACCGCCGGCTACACCGCCGTCGTGGCCCGCTGATTCCGGGGACCGCACCACCACGGGCTAAAGCCCGCGGCTACGACGGCCATAAGCCCGGTCTCGGCTCGTTGCACTCGCCGAACCGGGCTTCACCTGCATGCGCGCCACATGCTCCGGGCGCCGCGGACGGAATGTCACGCGCGAACGTGGCCTCCGTAGCGCGCCGGCCTCCGCCGACCCGAGCGGGTGAAGCCCGTTTTGCGAGGAACGAGCAAAGACGGGGCTTATGGCCGTTCCAGCCGCCGGTTTCAACCGGTGGTGGCGGGGATGAGGCCAGGGCCTCGATGCGGTTGGAGCGTTGTGTTGCCGCATGAGGATCGTGAACGTGGATGCGGATGGATCCGGAGCCGAAGCGATGAAGATCCTGCTGACGGGGGGCACGGGCGGGCTGGGGCGCGAGGTGGTGCGCGCGGCGGAGGCGGCGGGGCACACCATCCGCATCGCCAGCCGCCGCGCGCGGCCGGACGACGCGCCGCCCGCGCGCGAGTGGGCGCGGATGGACGTGGAGACGGGCGCGGGCGTGCGCGAGGCGCTGGACGGCGTCGACGCGGTGATCCACGCCGCCAGCGATCCGCGCCGCCACGCCATCGTCGACGTCGAGGGCACCCGCAGGCTCGTCGAGGCCGCGCGCGCCGCGGGGACGGCGCACCTGGTCTACGTCTCCATCGTGGGCGTGGACCGGATCCCGTTCGGCTACTACCGGTCCAAGCTGGCCGCGGAGCAGATCGTCGCCGCCAGCGGGGTGCCGCACTCCATCCTGCGCGCCACGCAGTTCCACTCCTTTGTCGATACGATGACGGCGGGCGCGGCGCGGGTGCCGCTCATCCTGCCGCTCCCCACCACCTTCCGCTTTCAGAGCGTCGACACCGGCGAGGCGGCGGCGCGGTTCGTACGGGCAGCGGAGGAGGAGCCCGGCGGACGGCTGCGGGACTTCGGCGGGCCGCAGGTGCTTACGTGGGGGCAGATGGCCGCGCCGTGGAAGGCCGCGCGCCGCGTCCGCAAGCCGACCGTGCACCTGCCGCTCCCCGGCGCGCTCGCCGCCGCCTTTCGCGCGGGGTTGAACACCAGCGACGGCGACCGCGGCACGATCCGCTGGGAAGACTGGCTGGAGGCGAATCCCCTATCGGGATGATCGTTCGGGTGTCGGCGGCTGGTGTGGCCTGTCCCAAACATCCGGCGCCGCGCGTTATCGAACGAAACCTCACCTGATGCACCGCCACACAGATCCCCATGCGCACGATCCGAATCCTCCCGCTGCTCCTCGCCACCTGCTTCGCCACCGCCGGCTGCTCGGGGTCGGACGATCTGCTCCCCGAGGTCACCGCGCCGTCTGTAAGCGTGGTGGGCGAGTGGCTGACCACGTATCCCGCCAACGACGGGGCGCACACCGAGACGCGGATGAAGTTCGGCGCCGACGGCTCGTACAGCAGCGAGCTGCTCTGGATCGGCTTCTACGGGCGGCCGGCGGACGAGGTGACCGGCTACCTGCGCACACGCGGCAAGTACCGCATGGAAGGCGACCGGCTCATGCTGGCCATCGACTTCGCGGAAACGTGGCAGAAGTACGCGGTGGGCCCCAACCCCAGCGTCAGCAGGCCGCGGCCCGTGTGGGGAGAGCGCGGGACGCTGGCCGTGGCAGGCGACCAGCTCATCCACACCTACGTCAGCGCCCCCGCCGACGCGCCCGAGACGTTCACCGAAGTGTATCGCCGCGAGCGGTAAATCCCCCGCCTCCTCGCATCCCGACGGACCGAAAACGGCGAGGGTACAGAGGGGCAGAGAACAGCCAGAGATACAGAGGAAAATCGGTTGTCCTCTGTATCTCTGGCTTTTGTCTGTTCCTCTGTACCCCCTCGCTTTTCCTGGGATGAATGATACCAAATTTCGCGATTCAGTGTGCACTCGCGCCGCGATCTGTCATTTCGAAGGAGGCGCCGCGTGGAGCCGTTCGTTCAAGCCACAGTCTGGCGCCGACTGAGAAATCTACCTTCGGGCTGCTCGTAGCGCGTCGTCGATCCGTGGACCCG
>DASTVC010000234.1:0-17467 GCA_035759295.1 Longimicrobium sp.
GAGGCGTTCGCCGCCTTCGGCTCGGAGCTCGACGCGGTGACGCAGCGCCAGCTGGCGCGCGGCGCGCGGTCGGTTGAGGTGCTCAAGCAGGGGCAGTACGCGCCGGCGCCGGTGGAGCACCAGGTGGCGATCATCTACGCGCTCACCAACGGCTACCTGGACGGGGTGGATCTGCCGATGGTCAAGGCGTGGGAGCGCGACTTCCATGTCTATCTCCGCACGCAGCACCCGGAGATCCTGGACGGCATCCGCACCAGCCGCGACCTGTCGGGCGACAACGAGGCGGCGCTCAAGAAGGCCATCGAGCGCTACGCCGAGCTGTTCGCCGACCCGCACTCGCCGGTGGGGACGGACGACTACCACACCAGCGCGATCCTGCAGGAGACGGACGCCGACCGGCGGATGTCGGAGGAGCAGCTGCGGATGTCGTCGAAGCCGGAAGCCAACGCGCAGGCGGCGCGGCAGTCGTACTGAGTGCGTGAGTGCGGAAGTGCGTGAGTGCGGAAGTGGTCCGCGCTCACGCCTCCTCCCGCACTGACGCACTAACGCACTCACGCACTGGACGAAACGCCAGCGCTTTCTGAGAAAAGCCCGAGATGGCCAAAGCAAGAGAGCTCAAGGGCCGCATCCGCACGGTCCAGAACACGCGCAAGATCACCCGGACGATGGAGATGGTGTCCACGTCCAAGCTCAAGCGCGCGCAGGACCGCGTGGCGGCGGCGCGGCCGTACGCCGAGCGGCTGGCCAGCGTCATCAGCCGGCTGCTGACGCCCGAGCTGGCGGGGCGCTACCCGCTGCTGCGCCAGCCGGCGCAGGTGCGGCGCGCGGCGGTGCTCCTCATCACCAGCAACCGCGGCCTGGCGGGCGCCTTCAACGCCAACCTCATCCGCGAGGCGCGCGACCTGCTGGCCCGCCTGCGGTCCGAAGGGGCCGAGGCCGAGCTGCACGCGGCGGGAAAGAAGGGGATCCAGTTCTTCCGCTTCGCCAAGGAGACGCTGCACACCTCCGTAAGCGACATCGGCGACAAGCCGGGGGCGGAAGACGCGCAGCGGCTCATCGACGGCCTTACGCAGCGGTTCGTCGACGGCGAGCTGGACGCGGTGTACGTAGTGTACGCCAAGTTCAACTCGGCGCTTTCGACGCCGCCCACCACCATGAACCTGCTTCCCGTGGTGGCGCCCGAGGGCGGCGAGACGGGTGAGCTGGACTACATCCTGGAGCCCGGGGCGGACGAGATCCTGGGGCGCATTCTTCCGCTGTACGTGCGCAACAGCGTGTACCGGGCGCTGGTGGAAACCAGCGCGGCCGAGCACGGCGCGCGCCGCACGGCCATGAAGAACGCCACCGACAACGCCACGGACCTGCTGGAAAGCCTGTCGCGCACGTACAACCGCGTTCGCCAGGCGGCAATCACGCAGGAGATCGCCGAGATCGTCGGCGGCGCCGCGGCGCTGGAATAACACGCGCAAGTCCACGAAAAGGAGAACGATACATGGCAGCCATTGCCCCTGAGCGGGCCACCGTGCCCGCGGGCACGCCCAACGTGGGCCGCGTGGTGCAGGTCATCGGACCCGTCATCGACGCCGAGTTCGAGGGCCAGCTCCCCGAGATCTACAACGCCCTCGTCATCAACCAGCCCGCCACCGAAGGCCGGCCGGCGCTGCAGGTTACGCTCGAGGTGCAGCAGCACATCGGCCGCAACCAGGTGCGCGCCGTCTCCATGGAGCCCACCGACGGCGTGGTGCGCGGCATGGAGATCGTCGACACCGGCAGCTTCATCAGCGTTCCCGTGGGCGCGGCCGCCCTGGGCCGCATTCTGAACGTGCTGGGCAACCCTGTGGACGAGCGCGGCGACATCCCGGCCTCGTCGGAGCGCTGGCCCATCCACCGCAACGCCCCGGCGTTCGTTGACCTGGAGCCCACCACCGAGGTGCTGGAGACGGGCATCAAGGTGGTCGACCTGCTCACCCCGTACGTAAAGGGCGGCAAGATCGGCCTGTTCGGCGGCGCCGGCGTGGGTAAGACGGTGGTCATTCAGGAGCTCATCCACAACATCGCCATGGGGCACGGCGGCCGCTCGGTGTTCGCCGGCGTGGGCGAGCGCACCCGCGAGGGCACCGACCTGTGGCTGGAGTTCCGCGAGGCCAACCTCATCAAGGACGACAACCTGGCCGAGTCCAGCGTGGCGCTGGTCTACGGGCAGATGAACGAGCCGCCCGGCGCGCGCCTGCGCGTGGCGCTGGCCGGCCTGACGGTGGCGGAGTACTTCCGCGACGTCGACAAGCAGGACGTGCTGTTCTTCGTGGACAACATCTTCCGCTTCACGCAGGCCGGTTCCGAGGTGTCCGCCCTGCTGGGCCGCATGCCCAGCGCCGTGGGCTACCAGCCCACGCTGGCGACGGAGATGGGCGGCCTGCAGGAGCGCATCACCTCGACGCGCGAGGGCTCGATTACGTCGGTGCAGGCCATCTACGTGCCCGCGGACGACCTTACCGACCCGGCGCCGGCGACGGCGTTCGCGCACCTCGACGCCACCACGGTGCTCAGCCGCGCGCTCACGGAGATCGGCATCTACCCCGCGGTGGACCCGCTCGACTCCACGTCGCGCATCGTGGACCCGCAGTTCATCGGCGAGCGCCACTACAACGTGGCCACGGCGGTGCAGCGCATTCTTCAGCGCTACAAGGAGCTGCAGGAGATCATCGCCATCCTGGGCATGGACGAGCTGTCGGAAGAGGACAAGGTCACGGTGGGCCGCGCCCGCCGCATCCAGCGCTTCCTTTCCCAGCCGTTCCACGTGGCCGAGCAGTTCACGGGCACGCCCGGCGCGTACGTCAAGCTGAGCGACACCATCGAGAGCTTCGAGCGCGTGGTGGCGGGCGAGTTCGACCACCTGCCCGAGCAGGCGTTCTACATGGTGGGCGGCATCGAGGGCGTCGAGGAGAAGGCCCGCAAGCTCGAGGCGGGCGGCTGATGGCGGCCCCGGCGGCGGGCGCGGAGACCGGCGGGGCGCTGCACGTCACGGTGCTCTCGCCGGAGCGCACGGTGTATGAGGGTACGGCCGATTCGGTGATCGCCCCCGCGTACAACGGCAGCCTGGGCATTCTGCGCGGCCACGCGCCGCTGATGGCGCTGCTGGGCGAGGGAAGCCTGCGCATCACCACCGGCGGCAAGGAGCTGCGCTACAACGTGGCCGGCGGCTTCCTCCAGGTCGCGAACAACGAGGTCACCGTCCTGAGCGAGCGCGCCGACGCGGCCTGATCGCTCCTTCGGTAGATGACGGACATCGGCCCCGCCGCCTCTTTCCGAGGCGGCGGGGCCGAACCTTTACGGTGGATGACTTGCGTTTCACGCTGGTTTATGCATCTTGAGCGATCGCCTGTGTTTTCCCATTTCCCTTGGAGAGAGCCATGAAGCTGAACCCGGAAGAGATCGTGGTCGTGTCGTTCGAGACGCAGCCCGACCTGTACACGAGCAGCCAGATCACCGTCGATCCGAACGATCCCACGCCGGCCTCGCGCTGCTTCGTCTGCGACTGACGATCGCGATCTGCGGATGACGGACATCGGCCCCGCTGCCTTTTCACGGGCGGCGGGGCCGGTTTCCGTCCGCCACGGCTGAAGAACCAGCCGGCGAACTGGCCGCGCGTTCGAAGTGCTCCGGATTGAGAGGGTGTTGCTAAACCTCTACCGAAGTGTTGACTTCCTGAGGGAGCGCCACGCATAACCCCAATACAGACAACCGCTTGCGCGCGACCGAAGGACCTCCTCTCCGCCGCTGCAGGGCCAGCCGGCGAGCATCGGAGCTGGCCCCTCGGTAATGCCGGCGAGATCCTTCGGTCGGCACCAAGCTCCCATCCTGGCATCAGGTTACGGCGTGGTGCCTCCCTCAGGAAGTCAACGTTTTGGACGTTTTAGCAACACCCTCTGAGAGAATCGGTACAAACCTGCTGTCCGGGAACCCGGTCGTGCGGAATGAGCCAGCAGACCGCCGTGTAGGGGCGGCCCCGCTTCGTTCGACGAATCTGCTGCTAAGCGTGGATGCAGGGCATCGATGCAGCCAGAGCCGGTGGCGGAACGGCGAAACAAGTACGCCGTCGCACTTGCGTTTGACGCTGATTTGTGCATCTTTGTTGGAACGCTGTATCCCCATCCCCATCCCTCTCCGGAGAGTGTGCAATGAAGCTCAATCCCGATGATCTGGACGTGATGTCGTTCGAGACCGAGTCCGTCGCGGACGACGCCTCCATCCTCCCCACCAACCCGAACGATCCGACGCCCGCCACCTGGTGCCGCATCTGCCCCGTGGGCCCCAGCGTCGACATCTGCACCAACTGAAGCTGCCGCTGAAGGACGCATCGGAAGAGACGTAGGGCAGGCGCGCCGCGCCTGCCCCTGCCTGTTTCAACTCGTACCCGGAGCAGTCCCATGAAGCTGAATCCCGAAGACCTGGACGTGACGTCGTTCGATACCACCGTTGACGCGGCCGGGGGCAGCGACACCGCCCAGCTGGCGATCGCGCCCATCAACGATCCCACGGCGGCTACGCGGTGCTTCATCTGCCCGCCGATCACGTACGACCGCTGCTTCTGATCTGCCGGCGATCCCTCAGAACTGGAGAGCACCCATGAAGCTGAATCCCGAAGACCTGACCGTCTCGTCGTTTCAGACGACCGGCCCCGAGGCGGCCATCAGCAAGCCCCTGCCGACCATCATCGTCTCGCCCAACGACCCGACGGCGGCAACGTGGTGCTACATCTGTCCCGTGGAAAGCCAGGACGCCCGCTGCTTCTGATCTTCCGGACGCCAGGTTCGCGATCAGCCGGGCCGATCACGGACCCCGCGCCCGACTCTGGCTGCATCGTCTGCCCGGTGTTCTCCGGGGCCTGCTGCTGACCGCGGCCCCGGAACCCCTGCCCGTACCGGGCTTTTTTCCCCACCCTCCTGACCTGGAGCAAGACCATGAAGCTGAACCCCGAAGAGCTCGTCGTCTCGTCGTTCCAGACGTCCGAGCAGGAAGCCATCATCGGTCCCGGCGGCACGTACCAGCCCACGCCGCAGACGTTCTGCTACTACTGCCCGCCCAAGACGTTCGACTGCCCGGTCTTCACCGCACCCGACGCTACCGTCGTGGCGGACTGAGCCGGTCCGCGCGGGTGGAGGAACGGGAAAGGGGAGCCGCGACGGCTCCCCTTTCCACGTGTATGATTCCGGTCGATCCATGCCGCGGCCTCGACTAGAACGGCTTCGGAGGGCACGCAGGGCACGGAGGAGTCGACCCTCTGTGTCCCCCGTGCCCTCCGTGTGAGATCAGGCCGTTTCAGGAGCCGGAATCAGAGCGCCGCGTCCAGGTACAGATCCACGCGCCACCCCGTGGGCGCGCGCAGGGCCCGCGCGACGTCGAAGCGGACCAGCCCGTCCAGAAAGCTGGCGCCCACGCCGGCGGACAGGAGCGGCGGATCGAAGTCCCACCCGTCGCGCGCGCCGGCCCATCCCGCGTCGCTGAACAGCACCAGCCGCGCGGCGGGGGTCGCCCTGGCCACCTCGGCCCGGGCGCGCCAGAACGCCTCGCCTCCAACCAGCGCGCCCGCGTAGCCTCGCACGGTGGTGGGCCCGCCCAGGTACCACAGCCCCTGCACCGGCACGTCGCCCGTGGTCGTCCCCGCCGCGCCTTCCAGCGCCATCGCGAACGACC
This sequence comes from Longimicrobium sp., assembly GCA_035759295.1. GTDB lineage: Bacteria > Gemmatimonadota > Gemmatimonadetes > Longimicrobiales > Longimicrobiaceae > Longimicrobium. The sequence goes on from DASTVC010000234.1 coordinate 5,695, forward strand.
CGACCCGCGGCAGCCCCAGCCGGCCGAACAGCTGCCCCCGGCCGAAGCCAAACGTCCCCGTCTGCCCCTCCGCCGCCGTCCCCACCGTGAAGCGCGCGGCCGAGCGGTCGGTGCCAAAGTCGCGGGAGAGGGTAATGCCCAGCCCCGCCTGGTCCGCGCGGTCCGCGGGGCGCACCTCGCGGAACGGCTCGCTCTCCCACGCGCGTGCCAGGGAGAACTGCGTCTCGCGGCGCACCGCGTGCTGGTGCTCGCCAAAGGCGCGCCACGCGATCGACCAGCGGCCGTCCGTTACCGGACGGCTGGTGAGCTCCGCACCCGTCGCGCGGAAGTAGTCCGCCTCGTCGCGTCCGAAGAGCAGCGCGTTGAGCGACGCGCCAAAGCCGAACGGCCGCGCCGCGGGGTCGAACGGGGCCAGGCGCCGGTAGCCGGCCAGGCGCAGGCGCCGCGACATGGACTCGCGCGCCACGCCGATCTCCACGCCGGGCTCGCGGTCCGCCAGACCGATGCGCGCCTCGCCGTCGATGGCCAGCGGCCCCCACGCCACGTCGGCCCGCGCGCCGATGGACAGCCCCTCCACGCGGTTGTAGCGTAGCTGCCGCACCCCGGCGACCTCCGTCGACAGCTCGGGGCGAAAGTCGCCCAGGCGGCCCAGCGAGGGGGTAAGCACGCGGGCCAGCGACTCCACCTCTTCGCCGGTGATCAGCCGCGCGCTCTGGTTGGCCAGCGGGGGCGGCAGGTCGGGGCTCGCCAGCATGGCGGCCGTGTCGGACGGCACCTGCACGCGCCAGCGGCGGCAGCGGTTCCACTCGCAGGTGCACACCTCGCCCGCGGCTTTCGCGTCGCGCTGGCACATGCGCGCCAGCGCCGTGTCGCGCTGCACCAGCACCGCCACCGGAGCCTGCTGCGGCGCCGCCGACGCCTGCACCTCGTAGTCCGAGTAGCTGCGCTCGAAGCGGAAGGGGATGCCGGCAAGCACGCCCAGGCTGGCCTCCATGTCCACCGCCATCAGCCGCGGCAGCCACCACCGCCCCTGCACCAGCTGGTACTCCACCGTCACGTAGCGCACCGTGCCGCGGATGGCGCCGAAGGTGTTCATCGCCCGCGGGATGTCCTCGCCCGCGTCGCGCCGCAGGTCGAACGGGCGCGCGGTGGTCAGCACGCTGCGCGCGACCCCGTACGTCTGCGAGTCGATCCACAGCGACCCGCGCAGCAGCTGGAACTCGCGGCGCCGGGGGATGATCTCCAGCTGGACCAGCCGCAGCTGCGAGCCGTCGGGGAGGCGCACCGTCGTGGTGTCGCCCGTGCGGTAGCGGTAGTGCGCCTCGCTTCCCGGCGCCAGCGGGTCGATGGGCTCCACCTCGACCTCGACGTTCACGCTGTCGCCGCGCCGCTCCACGACGTCGTGGTCATCGTCCTCCTCGTCGTCCTGCCCCAGGCTGCCCGCGTTGAACTGGAACAGGCTCAGCTGCAGCTCGTCGGGATCGAACGCCATGTCCACCGCGTCGCCGCCCAGGTCGTCGGGCAGCTGCACGCCGCTGGAGGTGCTGGGGCTCACCTCGCGGCCGCCCAGCACGCGCACGTCGCCTGTCTCCCCGCGCCGCCACTCGATGCGCGCGGCCATCTCGCCGCCGTACAGGGTGCGGTCGCGGGTAAGCGCCTCCACGCCCACGTGCGCGCGCTGGCGGGCCGTGACGCGGTAGAGGTCGATGGCGCGCTCCACGCGGGCGCGGCGCTCGCGGGCGCCGCGCAGCAGGTCGTCGGCGCCGGAATCCAGGAATGCGGCGGTGGTGTCGAGCACCGCCACGGGCTGCGCGGCGGGGGCGCCCGGCGCGGGCGGCGGCGCCTCCGCCGGCGCCGGGCCCGGCGCGGGAACGGGTGTCGGGGGCTGCCGGCCGGGACCGCACGCGCCTGCGGCAATCAGCACGGTCAGGGCTGCGACAAGGGTTTTGCGATGCTGCGGCGCGGCCAGGGCGGCGGCGTTCTGCATGAGGGGTGTCTCCGGAGTTGGTGAGTTGCGCGCCCCTGCTACGCCGTCCGGATCACCAAGGTTTCATTCAGGCGGCCAGCGGAGGCCGGCGCTCGAAGATCTCCTCTGCCCAGGCACAGAACCGGGAGGCCTCGTCCAGCAGCCGCGAAGCCTGGTCGATGCGGAAGTAGGTGCCCTGGTACGACACCTCGTCCTTCTTGCCGACGACGGTCCTCAACTGCCGCACCCGCTCGGGCGGCACCTGGTGGCTCAGCGCGAACAGCAGCGTGTCGGGCGCGCGAGTGTGGTCTCCCTCGGTGGATTTGACGCCCTTCCAGGCGATGGAGAGCGCGTCGTTGTAGGCGATGCACGCGTGGACGGCGATGACCGCCATCGCGTTGCCGAAGCTGTCCGAGTCCGTCGCAAGCTCCGCCAGCGTCTGCGCGCTCGCCAGCAGGGCCGCGCCCACCCGCCGGTACCTGTCCGCCTGTGCGCGATCAACTTCCTTTCTGCTTCCGCGTGAGACCATCGAGGAGTGCCTCCAGTCGCTTGCCCGTGATCCGCCGATTGTCCCGAAGGAGTTCGGTGACGAGCGCGTCCCCGTCCCGGTGCATGGTCCTGAGCTTCGCCAGGTCCAGCACCAGCACGGAGAGCCGCAGCCCGTAGCGAGTGTACAGTTGGTCGGCGGATTGCGCCAGAGTTTCGTGAACGGCGTCCACATCCCGCGGAGTGGAGACCACGGCGACCACGTCGAAGTCGCTTCCCACCCGGTCCTTTCCGCGCGCCGCGCTCCCGAACAGGTACAATCCTTCTACCGCCTTGCCGGCCTTGCCGCCAACGGCGTCGGCAAGGTCGCGGAACACCTCCGCGACGCGCTCCGATTCGGCGCGGAACAGCTGCCCCAGGGCCCCCTGCACCAGCACGTTGTCGCGGTTGAGCGTGTACAGGTGCTGGCTGCGGGTGTCGTCGCGGCGCACCACGCCCACCGTCACCAGGTCGGCCAGCGCGCGCTGCGCCGGCTGCACGGCCACGCCCGCCGCCGACGCGGCCTCGCGCCCCGACATGGGCGAGCGCGTGCCGTGCAGCGCGCGCAGCAGCCGCAGCTTGCTGCTCGAAGTGAGGATCAGGTCCAGCGGAGTAAAGAAGAATCCCATGGCGCGTGGGGTCACGTGGAGGTGACTTCGTTTTAAGTCATCTGACTTAATTTAAAGTCATCCGACTTACTTTTAAGTCAAACCAAGTATAACATCCCGCCTCGTAAATTCAAGAAGCTTCTATCGATACCCCGCCGCCTGCAGGTTGAAGAGCTCGGCGTAGCGGCCGGAGAGGGTGAGAAGCTGATCGTGCGTACCGTCTTCCAGCACCCGGCCGTGCTCCAGCACCAGGATGCGGTCCGCCATGCGCACGGTGCTGAAGCGGTGGGAGATGAGGACGGCCATCTTTCCCTCCGTGAGCTCCGAGAAGCGCTGAAAGACGCCGAACTCCGCGCGCGCGTCCAGCGCCGCCGTGGGCTCGTCCAGGATGAGCAACTGCGCGTCGCGCATGTAGGCGCGGCCCAGCGCCACCTTCTGCCACTGCCCGCCGGAGAGGTCCACGCCGCCGTCGAAGCGCCGCCCCAGCATCTGCCGGTACTTTTCCGGCAGCGTCTCCACCACCTCCGACGCCAGCGAGCGCTCCGCCGCGCCCACGACGCGCAGCCGCGCCGCCTCCTCGTCGCGCGCCAGCTCGCCGATGCGCCCCACGGCGATGTTCTCCTCCGCCGTCATGTCGTAGCGCACGAAGTCCTGGAAGATCACGCCCACCTGGTCGTGCAGGTCCGCCGGGTCGTACACGCCCAGCGGGTGGCCGTCCAGCAGGATGGTGCCGCGGGTGGGCTCGTACAGCCGCGCCAGCAGCTTGGTGATGGTCGTCTTGCCCGCGCCGTTCTCGCCCACCAGCGCCACCCGCTCGCCGGGGTGGATGCGGAACGAGATGCCGCGCAGCACCCACGACGGGTCGTCGTCCGCCACGTCGGCCGAGACGGGCGCGCCGTCCACCGCCTCGGGGTAGCGGAACCAGACGTCGCGGAACTCGAATCCCTCCCGGATGGGCCGGGGGAAGGGGAGCGCCCGCTCCGGCCGCGCGATGGAGGGGCGCATGGAGAAGAAGACGAACAGGTCGTCCAGGTACAGCGCCTGCTCGTACAGCTCCGTCGTCGACAGGAGCATGCGCTGGATGAGGTCCCGCGAGCGAGAGAACGTCCCCGACAGCAGCGCCAGGTCGCCCAGGGTGAGCCGGCCCAGCACGGTGCGGTAGACGATGGTGGCGTACGCCGCGTAGTAGCCCAGCGTGGAAAGGAGCGAGAGCCCCGTGCTCACCAGATTGCGGCGGATGGCCAGGCGGCGGTTCGCGGCGTAGAAGCCGTCCGCCAGCGTGCGGTACTGGGAGATGAGGTAGGGCGACAGGCCGAAGAGCTTGACCTCCTTGGCCGTCTTCTCCGACGCCGCGGTCAGCCGGTAGTAGTCCAGCTTGCGCCGCTCCGGCGTCCACTGGTACAGCAGCGAGTAGCCCAGCGAGGCGAAGTGCGTCTCGCCCAGGAACGAGGGGAGCACGGTGATCACCAGCAGCGCGAACAGGACCGGCGAGAACGCCAGCAGGGTGCCGATGAGCGTGAGCAGGGTGATGGCGTCCTGTGCCAGCCCGAACAGCTGCGACAGCAGCGCGATGCGCCCCACCGTCTGCCGGCGGGCACGCTCCAGGCGGTCGTAGAAGGCGGGGTCCTCGAAGTGCTGCAGGTCCAGCTCCGCCGCGTGCTCCATCAGCCGCACGCTCATGCGGTTGCTGAACAGGTCGCCCAGCAGGCTTTCCAGCAGCGTCCCCGTGCGCGCCGCCACCTCGCCCACCGCCACGATGCCGAACTCGAATGCCACCAGCGTGGTGATGCGCGGCCAGTCGGGCGTGCCCGTGCGCGTGGCCTCCACCACCGCGTCCACGATGAGCTTGCCCACCCACAGCGTGGCGATGGGGATGAACGCGCGCAGCAGCCGCAGCAGCGCGATCCCCGCCACGTAGCCGCGGTGCGTCTCCCACACCATGCGCAGAAACGGCGGCAGGTTGCGCATGGCCCGCATGCGCTCGGCCCACGAGGGCGACTCGGGCGCGGGGCGGCGCGGGCGGCGGGTGGGGAGCTGCGCGGGTGCGGGTTCGGCCATGCCCGGAAACTACGCGGAGACCGGTTGCGGGGGACAGGGGCGCTCCAGGCATCCGCCGCCCTGCTCCGATCATGGATCGGATGGACGATTCGCCAGATCGCGCATCAGGTCGTGTGAATTTCTTGCTCCTGTTCGCTCAGATCGCGCTTGCCGATCCGCAACCGTCTTTCAAAAAACGCGGATGGCCCCATGCCGCATTTCAGGTTCATCGCGGATTTGTTGCACGCCACGCTGGGCGGAAAGCGAAGGCGGGTCACCACCCGCGCCCCCGTCCTGCACGTCGGCGTTGTGGGTCGCACCGGGCTTTCCTGGGGACCTCGGGAACGGTGGACGGATAGAAGCACGGCAGGGGGCCATCCGCGTTTTTTCTGGCAACCCCTTTCCCGCCGCAGCGCCCCGCGACCCACCATTCCGGCTTCACCCGATGCGTGATCCCGCGAACCGGCTTCTCGCGTGAGCCCGGCGGGAACGCCCCGAGCCTTCTCGCGAGCCCGGGCTTCGCAAGATCGCGCATCGGGTGTTTGTGGATGCTGGCTCCGGTGCGTTTGCGGCGGGACGTCGGCGCTGGGCCGGGGACGAGGATGGCGGGATAGGTATCTCCCAGAAAACGCGGATGGCCCCCTGCCGCGCGTCCTTCCCTCTGCCGTTCCCGGCGCATCCACACACGTGTGGAGCAACCCCCCGCCCGCCGACGTGCCCTGACTCCGTTTCACTGCATCGCGGGCCATCTCTGCCCTTGCAGGGCGTTCCCCGCAGGTTGCAACCAATCCGCGATGAACCGCATTTCATCCCTGTTCCGTTCTCGACACCCTGAGGATCGTGTCGCCCGGCGAGCCGTGCGGTCCTCTCTCACCAGCGGTCGTTCGAACGGTGAGCGGAGGAAAGGCACGAGAAAACTCCGTTGACCCCGTTGACTCCGTGTGAGGCCATGCTCGTTCGGAATCTCGGTCCTGATGCAGAAGAAACGGCACGAGCAAACTCTGTTGACTCTGATAACTCTGCGTGAGACCCTTCTTTTTCCTGCCGCGGCGCGGAGTCCGGACCCGCGCGGCGTTACAGGTAGACGTTTTCGAAGATGTCGTGTAACCCCTGCGTGGGGCCGGTTTCGGGGTGCAGGAGCGGCGGAGGACGGCGTTCCAGGCGGGCTTCGCCGGGCCGATCCGTGGCGAGTAGGCGAAACCCGCAGGGCGCGTACGAATTTTCCCCACAGACGCGTCGAGGCCGGCGGCGTAGATTACCCGCGCCGCAGACCGTGCTTTCACGGTTGTGCGGGGCTGGCGGAGGGTCGCGGGGCCGCGTATTATGCCCGCCGGCCGGGCCGCCCCCTGTCGGCGCGCGGCTACGCGCGCGTTTTGCGGCCCGCGGAACACCTGGATCGAACGCCGAACACCCACAGCCGATGAAGTCAGTCTCCGCACCCGCCGGGCACCGCACCGCGCCGGGCGCCGCTCCCGGGGCGCGGCCGCTGCTGGCCGCCGGGCTCCTGCTGCTCCCCCTGCTGGCGGGCTGCGGCAAGGACCACGTGTCCCGCTACCCGCAGACCACCTTCGCCCCCACCACGGAGATGGGGGAGATCCAGATCGGCCTGTTCAACCTCACGCTGTGGCTGGGGGTGATCGTCGGTCTGCTGACGTTCGCGGGGCTGGGCTACATCATGTGGAAGTTCCGGTATCGCCCCGGCGCGCCGGAGCCCCGGCAGGTGCACGGCAACACCACCCTCGAGGTGGCGTGGACGCTGATCCCCGCCCTGATCGTGGCGGTGATCGCCGTGTTCACCGTGCAGGCCATCTTCGCCACGCAGCCCGAGCCGCCCGCCAACGCGCTGAACGTGCGGGTGATCGGCAAGCAGTGGTGGTGGGAGTTCCAGTACCCGGTCAACGGCGGCCGCGACACCGTGGTGACGGCCAACGAGATCCACGTTCCCGTGGGCCAGCCGGTGCAGCTGCTGCTGGAGTCCGACAACGTGCTGCACTCGTTCTGGGTGCCGGCCATGGGCGGCAAGCGCGACCTGATCACCAACCGCGTGAACCGCCTCATCTTCACCCCGCGCGAGCCGGGCGTGTACATGGGGCAGTGCGCCGAGTTCTGCGGCGACAGCCACGCGCTGATGCGGATGCGCATGATCGCGCACACGCCGCAGGGCTTTCAGGAATGGCTGAACAACGAAGCCGGCCCCGCGGTGGAGCCCACCGACTCGGCCAGCGCCGTAGCGCTGGGCAAGAAGCTGGTCACGGCGGGCGTGTGCGCCGGGTGCCACATGATCGGAGGCACGCCCATGGTGGGGCGCACCGGGCCCAACCTTACGCACTTTGGCCGGCGCCGCACGCTGGCCGCGGGGATCATGGAGAACAACGCGGCCAACCTGCACAGGTGGGTGCGCAACGCCCCGTCGGTAAAGCCCGGCTCCAAGATGCCGCAGCTGGGGGGCGACATCCCCAACGCGCTCACGGACGAGCAGATCAACTACATCGTGGCGTACCTGCAGTCGCTGCAGTAGCGCGCAGGCTCTGGACATAGATACGGCGACGGCGGCCGCGGGAGCCATCCCGCGGCACGGCCTTTCGTGATCAGGCGCCCCGAACCGAGCGGGCGCGCCCCGAACCCGGATGGAGCAGGAATGGCATCGACAGCAACGGTGGCCGCCCCCCACCAGCACATCGCCGCGCACGCTGAGCCCACCGGCCTGTGGAGCTGGATCACCACGGTCGACCACAAGCGCATCGGCATTCTGTACGGCGTAACGGCGTTCCTGTTCTTCCTGGTGGGCGGCGTGGAAGCGCTGCTCATCCGGGTGCAGCTTGCCGTGCCCAACAACACCTTCCTCAGCGCGGACGTCTACAACCAGATGTTCACGGTGCACGCGCTGACGATGATCTTCGCGGCGCTCATGCCCCTGACGGCCGCGTTCTTCAACTACATCATCCCGCTGCAGATCGGCGCGCGCGACGTGGCGTTCCCGCGGCTCAACGCGCTGTCGTACTGGGTGTACCTGTTCGGCGTGCTGTTCTTCAACGTCGGCGTGTTCATGAAGCTGGGCCCCAACTCCGGGTGGTTCGCGTACGCGCCCATCACCATCCGCGAGTTCTCGCCCGGCCTGAACATGGACTTCTACGTCCTGGGCCTGCAGGTGCTGGGTCTGTCGTCCATCATGGCGTCGCTGAACTTCATCGTCACCATCATCAACATGCGCGCGCCCGGCATGCGGCTCATGCGCATGCCGATCTTTACCTGGATGACGCTGATCACGGCCATCCTGATCGTGACGGCCATGGCGGTGTTCACCATCGCCATCACCGAGCTCATGCTGGACCGCCTGTTCGGCAGCAACTTCTACAACATCCGCAACGGGGCCGACCCGCTGCTGTGGCAGCACCTGTTCTGGATGTTCGGCCACCCCGAGGTGTACATCCTCATCGTCCCCATCATGGGGATGGTGTCGGAGACCATTCCCACGTTCAGCCGCAAGCCGCTCTTCGGCTACAACGTGATGGTGTTCAGCGGCGTGCTGATCGGCTGGCTGGGGTGGGGCGTGTGGAGCCACCACATGTTCGCCACCGGCATGGGCCCCATCGCCGACAGCTTCTTCGCGCTGTCCACGATGCTCATCGGCATTCCCACGGGGATCAAGGTCTTCAACTGGCTGGGCACCATGTGGGGCGGCAGCATCCGCTTCACCACCAGCATGCTGTTCTCCGTCGCGTTCATCGCGATGTTCACCATCGGCGGCATCTCGGGCGTCATGCACTCCGCCGCCCCCAGCGACCTGCAGCAGACGGACACGTACTTCGTCGTGGCGCACCTGCACTACGTGTTCTTCGGGGGCACGGTGCTGGGGCTGTGGGCGGGGATCTACTACTGGTATCCCAAGATCACCGGCCGGCTGATGAGCGAGGGGCTGGGCAAGGCGCACTTCTGGCTCACCCTGATCGGGATGAACCTGACCTTCTTCCCCATGCACTTTCTGGGGATGCTGGGCATGCCGCGCCGCACCTTTACGTACAGCGAGAACATGGGCTTCAACGAGATGAACCTGGTCATCTCGGCGGGCGCCTTCATCATCGCGCTGAGCACGCTGGTCTTCGCCATCAACCTGGCCTGGTCGTGGCGGCGCGGGCGGCTGGCGGGACCCAACCCGTGGGGCGCGGCCACGCTGGAGTGGAGCATTCCCTCGCCGCCGCCGGTGTACAACTTCGCCACCATCCCCGTGGTGCACTCGCGCATGCCGCTGTGGGAGGGCGACCCCACCAAGGACGGCGGCATTCCGCACGGCCGGGTGGAGGAAGAGACGGAGCAGGTCACCATCCTGGGCACCAGGGTGGGCCAGGTGCGCGACCCGGAGAACGACACCAACCGCATGTCGGCGCACGACTTGGGGATCCACCTGCCGCCGCCCTCGTACTGGCCCATCATCACGGCGGCGTCGATCTCCACGCTGTTCATCGGCCTGATCTTCAGGAACGTGGACGGCATCTGGCACAACCTGTGGATGCTCAGCTTCCTGGGCGTCGTCGGGCTGGTGATCTCCATCTACGCCTGGGCGTTCGAGCCGGGGCACAGCCACTGAGGAACGAGTACCAAGTGCCCAGTACCGAGTGCCGGGTTGACGGCGGGGTACTGGGCTTCGGGACACCGGGCACCAGGCACTAGGCACCAGGAACTTTCTTCGCAATGGATCACGCTCACGCGCTCGACGCCCACGCGGCACACGCGGCCCACATCGACACCAGCACGGGGCTGGACAGCCGCAAGATGGCGTTCTGGGGCTTCATCGGCTCCGAGTGCCTGCTCTTCGGCTCGCTCATCGCCACCTACATGGCGTACAAGGGCAAGAGCCTGGGCGGGCCGTACCCGCACGACGTCGTCATCAACGGCGTGGCGCACGAGGGGGTGTTCAACATCCCGCTCACCACCTTCAGCACCTTCATCCTGCTGATGAGCTCGGTGGCGATGGTGCTGGCGCTCAACTATACCCAGCGGGGCGAGCGCAAGCTGAGCGCGCTCTGGCTGTTCCTCACGGCGTTCGGCGGCTCCATCTTCCTGGGCTGCCAGGTGTACGAGTTCACCGCGTTCGTGGTGCACGACGGGATGACGCTGAAGAGCAACCTGTTCAGCAGCAGCTTCTTCGTCCTCACCGGCTTTCACGGCGCGCACGTCACCGTGGGCGTGATCTACCTGCTCACGCTGGCCACGATGGCGTGGAAGGGAAAGATCGGTCCGGAAAAGTCGCTCAACGTGGAGATCGCCGGCCTGTACTGGCACTTCGTGGACGTGATCTGGATCATCATCTTTCCCCTGGTCTACCTCATCCGGTGAACGGCGACATGACGAGCGAACTGCGCGAGGTGGCGCACAACCAGCACACGCACCCCACGAACCGGTTCTACCTGGCCATCGGCGCGGCGCTGATCGGGCTGACGGTGCTGGAGGTGTTCGGGTACCTGGGCGAGACCAAGGAGATCCTGGGGCCCGGCTCGGCCACGGCCATCATCCTCTTCCTGTCGGCGCTCAAGTTCCTGCTGGTGGTCGCGCTGTACATGCACCTGAAGTTCGACCACAAGCTGTTCACGGGGATCTTCGTGTTCCCGGCCATGCTGGCCACGCTGGTGATCGGGTCGATGATTCTGCTCTTTGGCCCGCTGCACGGCACCGCGACGGCCATCCAGCATCCCACGGTCGAGCACGGCGAGACCGCCGCGCCGGCGGGGAGCCCCGCGGAAGCCCCGGCGGCGCACTGACGCACCACGGCAGTCCAGGCAGGTTCTGATGTCCATCGCGGTTCTGGGCCTCGCGCTGCACGGCGAGGCCTTCTCGTGGTCCGAGTGGCGGGTGTACCCCAGCTTCATGGCGGGGTGGCTGCTGCTGTTCGGCGCGTACTTTCTGGTGATCGGCCCCCTGCGCCACCGCTTTCCCGGCTCGCGTCCCGTGCCGGCGAAGAAGGTGGCGTCGTTCGTCTTCGGGATGGGGCTGATGTTCGCGGCGCTGCAGGGACCGCTGCACGAGCTGAGCGACTACTTTCTGTTCAGCGCGCACATGGTGCAGCACCTGGTGCTCATCCTCATCATGCCGCCTTTCCTGCTGTACGCCACGCCCGACTGGGCGCTGCGGCCGGTGGTGCGCCGGAAGTGGGGCGGGCGCATCGCGCGGGCGCTCACGCTGCCGCTGGTGGCGTTCTCGCTGAACAACGTGATCTTCCTGGCGTGGCACTTTCCGGGTCCGTACGACCTGATGATGCGCGACCACGGGATCCACGTGACCATGCACCTGATGATCATGGTTACGGGCACCATCATGTGGTGGCCGGTGCTCAGCCCGTTGCCGGAGCTGCCGCGCATCGCCCCGGTGCTCCAGATGCTCTACCTGTTCCTGGTAGGCATCCCGATGATGATCTCCGCGGCGCTCATTACCTTCTCGGGGACCGAGCTGTACTCGTGGTACGTGGAGGCGCCGCGCATCATCCCCGCGCTGTCGGCGCTGGAGGACCAGCGGCTGGGCGGGGTGATCATGTGGGTGCCGGGCGGGCTCACGCTGTGGCTGGCCATCACCGCCGTCTACTTCCGGTGGACTCAAAAGGAGCGGCGTGAGGATGAGGGTGTCGCGCTGCGGCAGCCGCGGGTGA
>DASTVC010000235.1:0-3698 GCA_035759295.1 Longimicrobium sp.
CCCAGCAGCGACAATCTGCCGCGGCCCCCGTCCCCCGACGCCCCCGCATCCCCCAGCCCCGCCAGCGCGGCGGGAAACGGCAGCGCGCGCGCATCCACCCCCAGCGCGCGGACGGCGGCCAGCAGCGGCCCCTCCTCCGGCGCCACCACGGCCAGACGCCACGCCGGCTCCGCCGCGCGCAGGCTGGCCAGCAGGTCCAGCAGGGCGCGCTCCGCCCCGCCCACGGCGGCCGAGGCGCTCAGGTAGACGATGGAGAGCGGGGGGCGCGCGGAAACGCCCGCAGACTCGTCGGAGTCGGCGGGCACGAACGGGAGAGGAGGATCGCCAGCGGGAACGGTCACGCCGCGGCGGACGCGCCGGACGGCTTGGGAACCCCGTGCGGGGCGGGATGCGGATCCCGCAGCGGCCGCGGGGGCGGCGGCGGGCTGGCCATCCACTCGCGCACGGCGGCCGCCAGCACGCGCGCGGTGCGGTCGGCCGTCAGCATCCCCAGGTCGTCCGGCGCGTCGGCCCACAGGCGCAGCACCCAGGGGTCGCCGCCGTCCGCCTCCACCGGCCAGTCCAGCTTCCACGACCGCGCCGCGACAGAGGGCGGAAGCTCCCAGCGCGCGCCCTCGGGCGACGACTCGCGGCAGACGCTGGCGTAGAGCAGGCCCAGGGCGGCCGCGTTGTCCTGCAGAATGGCCTGCAGGTGCACCAGCGACTCCGCCTGCGAAAGCACCTGCGCCACGTCACGCGCGTGGATCTGGTCGCGGATGCTCTGCCGCACCCGGCGCATCCCCGAGGTGAGCACCGACCCGGCCTCCACGAACTCGTGGTAGCCCAGCCGCTTGATGGCGAACAGAAGGATCGCCACGGTCACCGCCGCGCCGCCCAGCGCCGCGAAGGTCACCATCCTGGCCGGCCCGAACGCCAGCACCACGCCCAGCACCGCCAGCGCGGCGGCGAACACGTACAGCAGCACCACCGCGCGCACGTGCGTAAGGCCGATGGCCATCAGCCGGTGGTGCAGGTGGTGCTCGTCCGCGCCGAACACCGGCTTGCCGCGCAGCCAGCGGCGCAGGATGGAGAGCAGGGTGTCCAGCAGGGGGAGCGCCAGCATCAGCAGGGGCACGGTGGCCAGCACGGCGGTGGCGCTCTTGGTCGACCCATGCACGGAGAGCACGGCCACCATGAAGCCCACGAACTGGCTTCCCGAGTCGCCCAGAAAGATGCGCGCGGGCCGGAAGTTGTAGCGCAGAAAGCCCAGCAGCGCGCCGCCCAGCGCCGCGCACACCAGGGCGACCTCGGTGTTGCCCAGCATCCACGCCACCACGAAGGTGCTGCCCAGCGCCACCAGCCCGATCCCCGTGGCCAGCCCGTCCAGCCCGTCGATCAGGTTGAAGGCGTTCACCACGGCCACGATCCACAGCACCGTGAGCGCCAGCGACAGCACCCCCACCTGCAGCGAGATCCCCGCGAACGAGACCTGCTCGATGCGAAACCCCATCCCGTACGCCACCACCGCGGCCAGGCACTGGGCCAGCAGCTTGGTGATGGGGCGCAGGTCGTACAGGTCGTCCAGCAGCCCGGCGGCGAACACGATCCACCCCGCCAGCAGCGTTCCCGCCAGGAACGTGGTTTCCCTTCCCGGCGCGCCCACGTCGCCGGGCATCAGCACCGCCGCGCCCAGCGCCGCCGTGGTGGCCAGGCACACGGCGATCCCGCCCAGCCGCGGAATGCGCGGAGCGTCGGGATCCGCGCCCGGACGCACGTGTCCGTACACCCCGCGCGCGGTCACCGTCCGCACCACGGCGGGGGTCACCAGCAGGGCCGCAAGAACGGCGATGGCGAAGACGGAAAGGATCACGGGAGCGCTGGAAGGAGGGCGTCCGCAGGGCAGATGGCGCTAAACGCTGCGCAAACCACGTGTCTGCCGGGATTTACAGTAGCCTCGAAAGCAAGGTTGGTCAAGGCTGATGCAAAATCGCGTAGCACTTTCAAGCAGGTGTTCCGGAGGCATGAACACGAGTTCTCGCGCGATGCCGTCCAACGTACGTGGATGGACGGCCGGTCGGATTTTCCGCCCCTGTGCCGGTGGATGGATCGCAAGATCGCGCATCAGACGGTGCAATCGGCTGGATCCGGTGCGCTCCGGAGACCATCCACGGATCCCGCATCTCCTCCAGAAAATGCGGATGGCCCTCTGCCGCATTTGATCTCAACCCGTTCCGACACCTCCAGAGATGTGCCTCGTCGGAGAGACCGGAGGAAACGGCACGCGAAAACTCCGCTGACTCCGCTGACTCCGTGTGAGACCTATTCTTTTGCGGACGCGGCTCCAATCCCCTTGATGGGGAGCACCGTCAGAAGAGTTCCTGCAGCGAGCGGTCGCGCGTGAGCTGACGAAGGGCCTGGGCCAGCAGCGGCGCGATGGAGACGATGCGGACGATGCCGCGCCGGTCCTCGCGCGGCGGCACGGTGTCGGTGACGAACACGCGCTCCACGCCGGCGTCGGCCAGGCGGTCCACGGCGATGCGCAGCAGCAGGCCGTGCGTGGCGGATACGCAGAACCCCGTGGCGCCCGCATCCCGAAGCGCCCCCACGCTCTCCACCAGCGTGCCGCCCGTGGAGATCATGTCGTCGATGATCAGGCAGGTGCGCCCCTCCACCTCGCCCACCAGGTGCGTGACCTGGGTGTGCGAGCCGTCCCCGCGCCGCTTGTGGAGGACGGCAAGGGGAAGGTCCAGCCGCGTGGCGTACTCCGTCGCCAGCTTTACCCGCCCGGCGTCGGGGGATACGACCACGGCGCCCGCGGGAAGCTCCGGCCCCACCGCCGCGCACAGGGTGGGGACCGCGGTCAGGGTGTCGAAGGGGCCGGGGAAAAAGCCCTCCACCTGGTCCGTGTGCAGGTCCAGCGTAACCACGTGGTCGATGCCGGCGGAGCGCATCAGCAGCGCCACCATGCTGGCGGTGATGGCCTCGCGCAGGCCGTGGCGCTTGTCGCTGCGCGCGTAGCCGTAATAGGGGACCACGGCGTGGATGCGCCCTGCCGCCGCGCGCCGGCAGGCGTCGGCGAACACCAGCAGCTCCATCACGTTGTCGTTCACCGGCGGGCAGGTGGGCTGCAGCAGGTACACGTCCTTGCCGCGCACCGACTCCATCACCTTCACGCTCGACTCCCCGTCCGGAAAGCGCTCCACCTGCGCCGCCCCCGGCTGCACCCCCAGCGCCTGCACCACCGCCGCCGCCAGCGCCGGGTTGGCGCTCCCCGCGAACACGATGAACTCCGCCATCCGCCTCCCCTCCTCATCCATCGTCCAGGCCCGCTCGCCGTCCCTGCACCGTTTTTAGCATCCCGGAAGCCGCGGCACAATGCCGAATCACCAAAGAGATCGGACCTCACGCGGACGCGTCTCATCTTGAGGAGGAGTGGTGGAGGGTCTTCGGGATCGCGCATCAGGGGATGGAATGGCTTGCCTCCGCGCCCGATCCACGAATCCAGAATCGCTTGCACTCGTGTGCACTCGAACCGTCCAGATTTCATACCGAATCCGCAAAAACAGTAGCTATTGACCATCGGTGTCATCCTGAGGAAGGCGCCGCTGCGAACTTGCGGAAACGAGAGGAAGCCCGTGCGCCGACCGAAGGATCTCTTTCGGAAACGCGCGGGCTTCCTCGCGCCAGGGCCAGTCGTAGCCGACACGATGGCGTGCCCA
>DASTVC010000236.1:0-6137 GCA_035759295.1 Longimicrobium sp.
CAGCTCTGCATCAACACCATCCGCACGCTGTCCATGGACGCGGTGCAGGCGGCCAACTCGGGCCACCCCGGCACCCCCATGGCGCTGGCGCCGCTGGCGTACGTCATCTGGACGCGCCACCTCAAGCACAACCCCGCCGACCCGCACTGGGCGGACCGCGACCGGTTCATCCTGTCGGCCGGGCACGCGTCCATGCTGCTGTACTCGCTGCTGTACCTGAGCGGCTACGGGCTCACCCTGGACGACATCAGGAACTTTCGCCAGTGGGACAGCAAGACGCCCGGCCACCCGGAGTACGGCCTGACGCGCGGCGTGGAGACGACGACGGGCCCCCTGGGCCAGGGCTTCGCCAACGGCGTGGGGATGGGGATGGCCGAGGCGCACCTGGCCGCCCGCTACAACCGTCCGGGGCACGACGTCATCGACCACTACGTGTATGCCATCTGCAGCGACGGCGACCTGATGGAGGGCGTGGCGGCCGAGGCGGCGTCGCTGGCGGGGCACCTGAAGCTGGGCAAGCTCATCTACTTCTGGGACGACAACAAGATCACCATCGAAGGCAGCACCGAGCTGGCGTTCACCGAAGACGTGGCGAAGCGCTTCGATGGATACGGCTGGCACACGCTGACGGTAGAAGACGGCAACGACCTGGAGGCGATCGATGCCGCCATCCGCGCCGCGCAGGCCGATCCGCGCCCCTCGATGATCACGGTGAAGACCATCATCGGCTACGGCTCGCCCAACAAGGCGGGCTCGGAAAAGGCGCACGGCGAGGCGCTGGGGGTGGAGGAGATCAAGCTCACCAAGACGGCGCTGGGCTGGCCCTCGCAGGAAAGCTTCTTCGTCCCCGACGAGGCGCTGCAGCACATGCGCGCGTCCGGCGAGCGCGGCGCGCCCGCGCAGGACGAGTGGAACCAGCGGATGGCGACCTTTCGCCAGGCACACCCGGACGCCGCGGCGCAGCTGGAGCAGGCGCTCTCGCGCACGCTGCCGGACGGCTGGGATGCCGACATCCCGACCTGGGGCAAGGACGACAAGCCCATGGCCACGCGCGCCGCGTCGGGGAAGGCGCTGAACGCCATCGCGAAGCGGGTACCCTGGCTGATGGGCGGCTCGGCGGACCTGTCCGGATCCAACAACACCGACATCGAAGGCGGCGGCGACTTCGAGGCCGGCAGCTACGCGGGGCGCATTCTGCACTTCGGCGTCCGCGAGCACGCCATGGGGTCGGTGATGAACGGGATGACGCTGCACGGCGGGCTGCGCGTGTTCGGCGGCACCTTCCTGATCTTCTCCGAGTACATGCGCCCGCCCGTCCGGCTGGCCGCGCTGATGGAGCAGCCGACCATCTACGTCTACACCCACGACTCCGTGGGGCTGGGCGAGGACGGCCCCACGCACCAGCCGGTCGAGCAGCTTCCCTCGCTGCGCGCCATCCCCGGCCTCATCGACCTGCGCCCGGCGGACGCCAACGAGACGGCGGAGGCGTGGCGCTTCGCGATGGAGCACACCGAGGGCCCCGTCTTTCTCTCCCTTACCCGCCAGGCGCTGCCGATCCTGGACCGCGGCACGCTGGGCGCCGCGAGCGGGCTGCGGCAGGGCGCGTACGTGCTGGCGGATGCGGAGGAGGGCGATCCGCAGGTGATCCTGATCGCCACCGGCAGCGAGGTGCAGCTGGCGCTGGAGGCGCGCGACGCGCTGGCGGGCGAGGGGGTGCGTGCCCGCGTGGTGAGCATGCCCAGCTGGGCCCTGTTCGCGCAGCAATCGAAGGAGTATCGCGACCAGGTGCTGCCGCCGGCCGTGCGCGCCCGCGTGAGCATCGAGGCCGCGCACCCCATGGGGTGGCACCGCTGGGTGGGGAGCGAGGGCGAGGCCATCGGCATCAGCCGCTTTGGCGCCAGCGCGCCGGCCAAGCGGGTGTTCCAGGAGCTGGGGCTGAGCACGGACAACATCGTCGCGAAAGCCAAGCAGCTGCTGGGGCTTGGCGACGGCGAGGCGGAGAAGGGCCGCGCCGGGGCCGGGCCCACGGCGCACGGGACGGACGAGAAATAAGTGCCAAGTATCGAGTGCCAGGTGCCGAGTAGTCGTGTGGCACTTGGTACTGGGCACTAGGTACTCTGGCACGGATCTCAGCAGAGGGAGACACACCATGACATCTACCGAGCACCCGACCGACGCCGTTCAGCCCGGCGACAACCCGCTGCACCAGCTGCACGCGCTGGGGCAGAGCGTGTGGCTGGACTACATCCGCCGCGGCATTCTGGACAACGGCGAGCTGGAGGAGATGATCCGCCGCTACGACCTGCGCGGCGTGACCAGCAACCCCTCCATCTTCGAGCAGGCCATCGGCGACAGCGACGACTACGACGATGCCTTCGACATGCTCGCCGCCGACCAGGCCGACGCCAACGAGGCGTACGAGTCGCTGGCGGTGGAAGACATCACCCGCGCCTGCGACCTGTTCCGCGGCGTGTACGACGAGTCCAACGGCACCGACGGCTTCGTCTCGCTCGAGGTCTCGCCGGAGCTGGCGCACGACGAGCCCGGCACCCTGGCCGAGGCGCGGCGTCTGTGGCAGGCGGTGAATCGCCCCAACCTGATGATCAAGGTGCCGGGGACGGAAGCCGGCCTTCCCGTGATCGAGCAGCTGCTGTTCGAGGGGCTGAACGTCAACATCACCCTCCTCTTCTCGGTGCAGAACCACGAGCAGGTGATGGAGGCGTTCCTGCGCGGGCTGGAGAGGCGCCACGAGGCCGGCCAGCCGCTGGACCGCGTGGCCTCGGTGGCGTCGTTCTTCGTCTCGCGCGTGGACAGCGCCGTGGACGCACAGTTGAACAAGCTCGCCGAAGCCGCCACCGACGACGCGGCGAAGCAGCAGGCGCTCTCGCTGCGCGGCAAGGCTGCGGTGGCGAACGCAAAGCTGGCCTATCGGCGCTTTCAGGAGATCTTCTCCGGCCCGCGCTGGGAGCGGCTGGCGGCGGCGGGCGCACAGGTGCAGCGGCCGCTGTGGGCCAGCACCAGCACCAAGAACCCCGACTACCGCGACGTGATCTACGTCGAGGAGCTGATCGGCGCGCACACCGTCAACACCATGCCGCTGGCGACCATCGAGGCGTTCGCCGACCACGGCGTTGGCCGGACGACGGTGGACCAGGACGTGGAACAGGCGGTGGCCGACATCGCCGCGCTGCGCGAGCTGGGGATCGACATGGACGAGGTGACGGACCAGCTGCAGCGTGAGGGGGTGGAGAAGTTCGCCAAGAGCTTCCGCGAGCTCCTGCAGTCGGTGGACGCCAAGCTCACGCGCGTCGCCCAGGCCTGACCCCACGGCCGGCTTCCCGGCCGACCCACCGAGAAATCGCTCCCCAGGCACGGCGCCCGGGGAGCGATTTGCTTGCGCCCCCGCGACGCGATACCTTCCGCGAAACGTGAAATTATGGATGATTGAGAGAGGGGCGGACGACCCGATTGGCGCATCGGGGACCTTGCGGCGGTTCCGGGAGAGGCAGCTGAGGCTTTTACGCCACGGTGTGTACCGTGTCTGCCCCACCACCACTCCCGCCATCGTCGTGTCAAGGTTTCTGTAAGTCTTTATTTGACAGCAGTTTGCGAATATCGCCCCATCCGGAACGGCTGCGGTATGCCCGTTGCTACTTGGCATCGTAGCAGACACCCCGTGCCAGCCTTCGAGGCTGGAGCAGCCAGGGTGCGGGCAGGTTGGGGGTTGCACCGGCTCAATGTGCGGTTCAACAGTACGGCGCCCCCCGACCATGCGAAGCACAGCACTTCGCGGCCCCCAGCCTTCCGCGTCCTTGCTCCAGCCGCCGGTCTTTGCGCCGGCGTCGCGGACGGGCCGTCCCGGATCGGGGCGGCCCGTCCGCGTATCGCGCCCTGACCGCAGGGCGCCCGCACTCCAGCCCTGCGCACATGGCGACGCTCAACTACAACCACCTGCTGTACTTCTGGATGGTGGCCCGCGAGGGGAGCATCGCCGCCGCCACGGTAAAGCTGGGGGTTTCGCAGCCGGCGGTGAGCACCCAGATCCAGAAGCTGGAGCGCTCGCTGGAGGTAAAGCTCTTCGAAAAGAGCGGGCGCGGGCTCGCCCTTACGCCGGCGGGCACCACCGTCTACGCCTACGCGGACGAGATCTTCGCGCTGGGGAGGGAGATGCTGGAAACGCTGGAGCACGGCGGCCGGCGTCCGCTGCGCCTGGCCGTGGGCGTGGCCGAGGGCGTGCCCCCCACGCTGACGCACAAGCTGCTCGACCCCGCGCTGCGGCTGCCGCGCCCCATCCGCCTGGCGGTGCGCCACGGGCCGCTCGCGCGGCTCAGCGCGGAGTTGGGCGCCCGCGAGCTGGACGTGGTGCTGAGCGCCGAGCGGCTCCCCGCCGGCTCGGCCGTGCGCGCACGCCCGCACCCGCTGGGGCAGTGCGGCGTCAGCATTCTGGCGGCGCACGCGCTGGCGGGGGAGTTGGCGGAGCGCTTTCCGGCGTCGCTGGACGGCATTCCCTTCGTCATGCCGCCGCCGGACGCCGCGCTGCGCCGCTCGCTGGACGTGTGGCTGCAGGCCGCCGGCGTGACGGCCACGGTGGTGGCGGAGCTGGACGACTGGACGTCGCGGCTGCTGCTGGCGCAGTCCGCGGCGGGCGTGATCGCCGCGCCCAGCGTAGTCGCGGCGGAGCTGGGCGCCCGCCACGCGCTGGAGACCGTGGGCGAGGCGCCCGACGCGCTGCAGCACTTCTTCGCCCTCACCGTCGAGCGCCGCCCCCGCCACCCCGGCGTGGTCGCCATCATCGAAGCCGCGCGCGCGAATCCTATCCGCTGACCACCGGCTTCGCGGACCTCGCAAATCCAGAAGAGCGGGACTTCCTGAGGTTGAGAGGGTGTTGCCCACCCGTAACAAGTGTTGACTTCCTGAGGGAGGCGCCGCACCACACCCTGCTTTTACGATGCAGTCTGGCGCCGGCCGAAGGATCTCGCCGGCATAACCGAGAGGCGGGCCTCGACGCTCGACGGCGGGCCCCGCGGCGGCGGAGAGGAGATCCTTTGGTCGTGCGTAAGCGATTGTGAACGTTCAAGTTCCGTGCGGCGGTCCCTCAGGAAGTCGACGTTCGGATCGAGGAATTTCGTGATCCGCTTAGCCGGTAATCTTCATCCCCATCCAAACCCTCGGGGGGCGGGGCGCATCTGAGCATCGGTTTCGACGGCGGCGCGGTGATGCCGCCTCCCCTCTCCACGATTCCGGAGCCCCACCGATGCGTATCGCTCGCTTCTTCTTCTATTCGCTTGCCCTTGCCGCCATCGCGTCCCCGGCGGCCGCGCAGGACGACTCCGACCGCTGGGTGGAAAACTGCCGCCGCAACAACCGCGGCAACGACCGCGAGGTGCACTGCGAGGTGCGCGAGAGCCGCATCCCCGCGCGCGGAACGCTGCGGGTTGACGCGGGGCAGAACGGCGGCGTTTCCGTGCGCGCCTGGGAGGGCCGCGACGTGCTGGTGCGCGCGCGCATTCAGACCAACGCCCGCACGGAGTCCGATGCGCGCGCGCTGGCGCAGGGCATCCGGGTGAGCACCGACGGCACCATCCGCTCCACCGGGCCGGAGACCTCCGGGCGCAACCGCGGCTGGTCGGTGAGCTACGAGATCATGGTGCCGGCGCGCACCAACCTGGACGTGGAGGCGCACAACGGGCCGATCTCGGTGGAGCGGCTGACGGGTGAGATGGAGCTACGCACGGTGAACGGGCCCATCACCCTGCGCGAGCTTGCGGGCGACGTGCGGGCGCGGGCGCAGAACGGGCCCATCACCGTAACGCTTTCCGGCCGCCGCTGGAGCGGCGAGGGGCTGGACGCCGAGACGGTGAACGGCCCCATCACCCTGCGCATTCCCGACGGCTACGGGGCGCACCTGGAGAGCGGCACCGTGCACGGCCCCATCAGCGCGCCCCGCGGCATTCGCCCCGCGCGCAACGAGCGGGACCGCTGGACCCCCGGCGGCCGCATCAACACCGACATCAACGGCGGCGGCCCCACCATCCGCGTGGTCACCACCAACGGCCCGGTGAACATCCAGGAGATGTGACGCCGGAGGGGGGATGTGCCAAACCCAACGGTTGATTTCCTGAGGGAGGCGCCGCTCC
>DASTVC010000237.1:0-2082 GCA_035759295.1 Longimicrobium sp.
GGCTGGAGGTGGAGGGGGAGCAGCTGGCGGAGCTCTTTCGCCTGGCGCCCGACGGCTACCTGGTCACCGACCCCGCCGGCGTGATCCAGGAGGCCAACCGTGCCGCCTGCGCGCTCCTCGGCGAGCCGGAGGGCGGGCTGGCGGGCAGGTCGCTGGCCGGGTTCCTCACCCCCGCGCGGCGGCCGCTGCTGGAGCGGCGGCTGGCGGCGCTGCGGCGCGGCGAGGAGGGGGCGGAGTGGGAGATGCGCTTTTCCCCGCGCGAAGGGCCGTACGTGGACGCCGCCGTCGCCGCCGCGCCGGTGCACGACGACGGCGGCGGCGTGATCGGCGTGCGGTGGATGCTGCGCGACCGGACGGCCGCGAAGCGCGCGGAAACCGCCGCGCGCCGGCTGTGGGAGGAGCAGGCCGCCCGCGAGCACGCCCAGGCCGCCGAGCGCCGCAACGCCTTCCTGGCCGAGGCGGGGGAGCTGCTGGCCGCCTCGCTGGACTACGAGGGCACGCTGGCCAGCGTGGCGCGCCTGGCGGTACCCCGCATCGCCGACTCGTGCGTGGCGTACGTGGTGGAGGACGACGGCCTCGTGCGCCGCCTGGGGATCGCCCACGCGGACCCGGAGCGCGAGCAGGCGCTGCGGGCGCTGCTGGAGCGCCGTCCCTTCGATCCGCGCTCGCTCGTCCGCCCCGTCGCCCGGGTGCTGCGCACGGGTGAGGCGGAGCTCATCCCCGAGATCACCGCCGGGGACGGGGACGCCCCGTTCGGCGTGGACGAAGCGGAGTGGAGCGCCGCGGACCTGGCGCCGCGCTCCCTTCTCGTCGTCCCCCTGCGGGTGCGCGATCGTACGCTGGGGGCGCTGAGCCTGGGGTGGAGCGAGCCGGGCAAGTACACGCCGGACGACCTGTGGCTGGCGCGCAAGCTGGCGGAGCGGGCCGCGCTGGCCATCGAGAACGCGCGGCTGCACCGCGAGGCGCGGCGGGCCAGTGAGGCCAAGTCGGAGTTCCTGGCGGCAATGTCGCACGAGTTCCGCACCCCGCTCACCGCCATCGTGGCGTTCGCGGACCTGATGGTGGCGGGTATCCCCGAGCCGATCGCCGGCGCGCCGCTGCAGCACGCGGAGCGCATCCTGGGGGCGGCGCGCCACCTGGCGGAGCTCATCGAGCAGGTGCTCACCTTCTCGCGGCTGGATTCGGAGCGCGAGCGGGCGCAGGCGGAGCCGGTGGACCTGGGCGAGCTGGCGCGCGACACCGCCGCGCTGATCCAGCCGCTGGCGGAGCAGAAGGGGCTGCGGATGGCGGTGGACGTCCCCCTGCACGGCCCGGTGGTGCGGACGGACGCCAACAAGGTGCGGCAGGTGCTCTTCAACCTCCTGGGCAACGCGGTCAAGTTCACGGAGCGCGGCGAGGTGCGGCTGGCCGTGCACCCCGCGCCCGGCGGCGTGACGCTGGGGGTGCACGACACGGGGGAGGGGATTGCCCCCGCGGACCTGGAGCGCATCTGGGAGCCGTTCTGGCAGGCGGCGCGGCCGGAAGCGGGGCGCCCGCCGGGGACGGGGCTGGGGCTGGGGATCGTCCGGAAGCTGGTGCGGGTGCTGGGCGGCGAGATCCACGTCCGCAGCGACCCCGGGCAGGGCACCGCGTTCGTGGTGCGCCTTCCCGCCGCGCCGATGGACGGGGCGTGACGTCCCGGAAAAGAATGACCTCACGCAGAGTCAGCAGAGTCAACAGAGTTTTCTCGAGCCGTTTCCTCCGGCCTCGGCCCGAGCCGTAGTGAGCGGAGGCACGGCGCGGTGGTCGACGAGGCAAGATCCCTGGGGCTTTCGGGAACGGAAGAGGGATGGAAGCGCGGCAGGGGGCCATCCGCGTTTTTTTGAGGAGGATGCGGATCGCCCGAGGCTCTTCGCGAGGCAGGGAGCAGGCGGTTGCATCAACCTGATGCGCGATCTGGAGAACTCTCCGCGGGCTCGAGGAGCGAGGTGAGCGGCAGGGTGCACCAGGCTGGTCTTTGGCGGATTGGATGAGAACGGTTCACTGGTGACGACGGACGGAGCGATGGAACGGGACCACAGGGAGAACGGCGTTTCCTACGCC
>DASTVC010000238.1:0-4211 GCA_035759295.1 Longimicrobium sp.
ACCGTGCCGCTGTGCGCCACCTGCACGCCCACCCCGCCGGTGTCCTGGGCGATGCGCAGCAGCTCGGCAAAGTGGCGCTTGGGGCGGTGGCGCTGGTTGATGACGGCGCTGGCGGTAGCCACGCGGCCCACCAGCGCGGCGTCCTGCCGCTCCACCGCCCGCCGGAGCAGACCCAGGAGGGGCTGAAAGGCCTCCACCTCGCGCCAGGAGTAGGGGATGGGCGGCAGCGCCAGCGTTTCCACGCCGCGCCCGCCCTCGGTGTTGACGCCCAGCACCTGCAGCGGCGGCAGCGGCCCGCCCAGGTCCAGCAGCAGGCTCCCCCGCCGCTGCGCGAAGAGGACGGCGCGCTCGGCGCCGTACATCAGCGAGTCGCTGGCGGTCTCGGACGCCACGGAAAGGCGGGCGATCCACGCCGGCTCCAGCACGGCGCCGAAGGCGTTCGCGACGGCGCGGATGGTGGAGAGCACGTCGGTGGTGGACGACCCGCACCCCCAGCGCAGGGGCACGTTGCCCTCGATGCGCAGCGATCCGCCCCAGCGGGGGTAGCCCAGCGCGTCCATGGTGAGCCGCGCGGCCAGCCGCGCCCGCGAGCGGTCGCCCGGCTGCACCGTGAGCGGCCCGGAGCGGATGGGGCGGAAGACGGCGCGCGTGCGGAACAGGCCGCAGGGGAGCGTCACCAGCGCGTGCTCCACGATTCCGTCGCTGGAGTAGAAGACGCCCTGCACGATCTCGCCGTGGTGCGCGCTTACCTCGCCGTGGCCGATGACGCGAGGCTGCACGGCCGGCGGAAAGAGCGCCGGGGCGGGCGCGACGCCTCGTCCGCGGTCCGCGGGGGGGCCGGGAAGGTCCAGCGCGAGTACGGTTTCCTGCATCACGACCGTCGCGAAAAGTGTTGCCTCACGTCCGCGGCGTCCGCCAGGGACACCGGGTCATCGGACCTTCCCTTCCCTCGTCCACACATCCCCACCATCCGCAGGACTGGATCGGCGCCTCCCCCCATCTCGCCGTCGTGCCGTCGCAAGGCTGCCTGACGGTGTGTATCCGCGTTCTCCGCAGGGCACCTAAGCCGCCATCCAGCCCCGCGATCCCGCCGAGGGCCTCCACCGCCCGCACGCCGTGCTCCGCAGCGCCTGCCGAAGATTTCACCCGTCTCGCCGTCGTGCCGTCGCAAGGCTGCCTGACGGTGTGTATCCGCGTCTTCCGCAGGACACCTAAGCCGCCACGCAGCTCCGGGACAAGCCGACACCTACACCTGATGCGCGTCCCTTTCCCTGACAGCCGGCCCCCGCGACACCGCGTCGGGACCATCACCGTCCGGATGGGCCGGCGCGTCGCCGGACGCGAGGGTGCGGACGGAGGGTTCGCCTGATCGCGCAACAGGTGGTCCGGGAGGCGGGTGCATCGCGCTTCCGGAACCGTCGATGCGTGCGATCAGTCTTCGCCCTGCACGCCCGCGCCGCACCACTCCATCACGGCCATGGCGCTGAACATCTTGTGCTGCGCCTGCACCCAGGCCAGGGAGCGCGGCCCGTCCAGCACCTCGTCGTCCACGTCTTCCCCGCGCACGGCAGGCAGATCGTGCATGAAGACGGCGTCCGGGCTTCCCACGCGGTCCATCAGCGCCTGCGTCACCCGGAAGGGATGAAAGTGCGTCTTCCACTCCGGGTCCGGCTTGCTGACCCCCATCTCCTGCCAGCGGCTGGTATAGACCACGTCGAAGCCCGGCTGCACGCCGTCGATGTCGTGCGTTTCCTCGATCTCCGCCCCGTGGATGGCGGCCAGCGACCGCGCGGTAGCCAGCTTTTCCGCGTCCACGCCGTACCCCTCGGGGGTCGCCAGGAGAAGCCGCATGCCGGGGACGCGGCTGATGGCCAGCGCCAGCGCGGCGGCGGACTTGTTCCCTTCGCCGCAGTAGAGGACGGAGACGCCCTCCAGCCGGCCGAAGTGCTCCAGGATGCTCGTCAGGTCGGTGAGCGCCTGCGTGGGGTGCTCGTCGGAGCTGAGCGCGTTGACGACGGACATGGAGGGATGCGCGGCGAAGGTGCGCATCTCCTCCACGCTCTCGTTGGTCCGCATCACCAGCACGTCCAGGTAGCCGGCCAGTGTCCGCGCCGTGTCCTCAAGGGTCTCGCCGGTGTTGGTCTGCAGCTCGTTGGGGCCGAAGTAGACCGTGGTGGCGCCCAGCCGCCCCGCGCCCACCATGAAGCCGGTGCGGGTGCGCGTGGACGTCTTGCGGAAGTACACGCCCACCGTGCGGCCGCGCAGCGTCTGGGGATCGCTCCCGGCGTTCTTGAGCGCCAGCGCGCGGCGGCAGAGGTAGAGGACCTCCTCCGGCGACAGGTCGAGGATGGACAGGACGTGCCGGCGGGTCACCTCCGGCTCGCGCACGGCGATGGGCGGGATGGGGAGCGCTCCGGAACCGACTTCGGCGTGCTGGGTCATGCGGGTACGTACGTCCGGGGAAAGGTTCGTCCTGACAGGTCTCAAACCAGCGCTTCGGGCGGATGCCGACGAACTGCACGCCCGATCAAGTCCGCCGGCGCCTGCACCGGCGGCTTCCCGGGAAGGATCGCACAGTATGGCCGGAGAAGAAAGGGGCGGATGCGGTGAATATAATCAGAAACCCCACGCTCGTGCAGCGCCGCGGGGATTCGCCCACGGCTCCCAGGCGAACGGCTGGCTCCATCCGCCTCCGGCTGATCCGCTGCGCCCGCATCCGGTGCGGCAGGCGCCGGCGTTTCTCCCGAAAACGTCCCGGCGGACCGGGGAACCACCGTCATGGCGGCGTCTGGTAGTCGGCGGTGGCACCAAGCAGCCGGTCTAGCTCTTCATCCGACAGCTCGTCCACCATCTCCAGCAGGTGCCGCGGGTTGGACAGGGTGGCCGCCGCGGGCGCCGGCCGGGGGCGGCGCTCCGAGAGGCGCGGGGCGAGGGCGGCGATGGTTGGCGTATCGAACACCGCGCTCACGTCCACCTCGCCCTCCAGCGCCTGGCGGATGCGCCAGACCAGCCGCGTGGCCAGCAGCGAGTGGCCGCCCAGGTCGAAGAATCCGTCGTGCACGCCCACCCGCTCCACGCCCAGCAGGTCGGCCCAGATCTCCGCCAGCGCCTCCTCGACCGGCGTGCGCGGCGCCACGTAGCGTTCCAGCGTGGACACCGGCTCCGGGGCGGGAAGCGCGGCGCGGTCCAGCTTGCCGTTGGGGGTCAGCGGAAGCGCCTCCATCCGCACGAACGCGGCGGGGACCATGTACTCGGGGAGGCTGTGCCGAAGGTGCGCGCGCAGCCCGTCGGCGGAGGCGTCGCCGACGACGTACGCCGCCAGCTGCTTCTCCCCCGCCCCATCTTCCG
Source organism: Longimicrobium sp. (assembly GCA_035759295.1). Lineage (GTDB taxonomy): Bacteria > Gemmatimonadota > Gemmatimonadetes > Longimicrobiales > Longimicrobiaceae > Longimicrobium. The sequence continues at coordinate 3,349 of DASTVC010000238.1, forward strand.
CCGCGATCACCACACAGTCGCGCACGGCGGCGTGGCGCCGGAGGACAGTCTCGATCTCTCCCAGCTCGATGCGGTAGCCGCGGATCTTTACCTGCGCGTCCAGGCGGCCGAGGTATTCCAGTGCGAAAGTGCGTGAGTGCGAGAGTGCGAGAATGGGATCACTGTCTCCCTCCCCCTTTCGCACTCTCGCACTTTCGCACTCTCGCACTCGTACCCGGTCCCCCGTGCGGTACAGCCGCCCGCCCGGCTCCGCGCCGAACGGGTCGGGGAGAAAGCGCCCCGCCGTGAGCGCGGGGCGCCCCAGGTAGCCGCGGGCCAGGCCGCGCCCGCCCAGGTACAGCTCGCCCGGCACGCCCACGGGCACGGGGCGCATCCCCGCGTGCAGCACGTACGCCCGCGTGTTCGCGATCGGCTGCCCGATGGTGGCGGGTTCACCGGCGCGGCGGAGCGCGAACGTGCTGTAGGTGGTGTCTTCGGAGGGACCGTACAGGTCGAACACGCGCTGGATGCCGTGCGCGTACAGCGCATCCACCAGCTCCGTGCGCAGCGGCTCGCCGGCCAGGTTCACCGTCGTCACGCCGGCGGGGATGCCGCCGGTGCGCAGCAGCGCCGCGATGGCGGAGGGGACGGTGTTGATCACCCGCACCTCTCCCGCCGCCGGCGACGCGGGGAGCGACAGCGCGTTCTCCACCACGATCACCCGCCCGCCCCGCGTGAGCGGCAGAAAGAGCTCGTAGACGGAGAGGTCGAAGCAGATGGAGGTGGAGGCCAGCATCCCCCCGAGCTCCTCCGCGGAGTGCAGCTCCGCCGCCCACGCCAGCAGCGCCACCACGCTCCCGTGCTCGATGGCGACGCCCTTGGGG
>DASTVC010000239.1:0-2774 GCA_035759295.1 Longimicrobium sp.
GCCACCCTCGCGCGGCTGCTGCATGACCACATCGGCGACCGGCGGCTGAGCCTGAGCGACGACCGGCTGCAGATTGCGGGGGAGGTAAGGGCGCTCTCGTCGGTCCTGGTGAACCGTGACGGCAAGCCACCCATCTCCGTAGGGCTGTTCGGCGACTGGGGGACGGGAAAGAGCTTCTTCATGGAGTTGATGCACGGCTACATCGAGGAGCTGGCCGAAGCCTCACGGGCGGCCCGCGCGCGCGGAGAGCCGACGGCGTTCTGCGGGCACGTAGTGCAGATCCGCTTCAACGCCTGGCACTACATGGACTCCAACCTGTGGGCCAGCCTGGCGACACGCGTGTTCGAAGGGCTTGCCGAGCACGTGACGCAGCGCGAGGACGATCCCGAGTCCGCCAAACAGAAGCTGTTCGACAAGCTGGCGGAGAGCGAGGGGATCCTTTCCCAGGTGCGCGCGGAGCGGAACACGGCGGACGCGGAGCTAGTGGCCGCCCGCACCGCCCGCACCGCCGCGGCCGCGGACCGCGAAGCGGCCGCCGGCGCGCGCGCGTCCGCAGTACAGCGCCGCGAGGCCGCGCAAGCGGAGCAGGCAAGGCTGCAGAAGGTGATCGAAGGCGCGGCGATGGAGCGGAAGCGGCACGAGGAAAGGCTTGGCCGCAGCGTTTCCGTCGCGCTCGCCGCGGCGATGGATGAGGCGCGCGCGGACCCGGGGGTCGCGTCCGCGCTGGACGCAGCCGCGGGCGAGCTGGGGATCGAGCGCGAGCGGCTGCAGGTGGACGAGGTGCGGCAGATGCTGCGCCAGATGCGTGGGATCGGCGGCCGCATGCGTACGCTGGCGACGGCGCTCGGCAGCCCCGGACAGCGGCGGTGGCGCATCGGCGCGGTTGCCTGGGTGCTGGTCAGTGCAGCGCTTGTGGCCAGCGCCCTCCGGTGGCTGGGCGGGGTGGTGGTGGCGGGCGCGGTCGCCGCGGCGGTGCTGGCCTCCGCCGCGACGCTCTCGGCGGCGGTGGAAAAGTGGCTGCGACGTCTTTCCGCCGGCATCGGCGCGGTGGAGCGTGCCAACGGGCTCATCCAGGGCAGGATCGCCGAGCGGACGGCGGAGTTCCGCGCGGAAGAAGAGGCTGCGCGCGCAAAGCTGGCAGAGCTTGCCGACTTGGAGCGACAGGCGCTGGCGGAGGAGCGCGCCGCCCGCGACGACGAGCGCCGCGCGCTGGAGGCGGAGCGCACCGCGCGAGAGATCGAGGCGGCGGCAAAGGCCGAGGAGCGCGCCGCCGCGGCGGCAGAGCAGCAAGCCCGCGAGCGCGTAGAGGCGGTGAAGCGGGAGATCGGCGAGTTGCGGGCCGGCCGAAAGCTCCAGACCTTCATTCAGGACCGCAGCGGCACCGCCGAGTACCGCCAGCACCTGGGGCTGGTCAGCACCATCCGCAAGGACTTCGAGCAGCTGAGCCGGCTGCTGACCGGCATCCGCGACCAGGGGCCGGAAGACGGACTGCCGCACATCGACCGCATCATCCTGTACATCGACGACCTTGACCGCTGCCCGGAGGACCGCGTGGTGGAGGTGCTGCAGGCGGTGCACCTGCTGCTGGCGTTTCCCCTCTTCGTCGTAGTGATGGGAGTGGACTCGCGCTGGCTGCTGCGGTCGCTTGAAGACCATTACGCGGCGCTGCGCGGCGGCACCGCGGCCACGGGCGGCGAGCGCACCTCCACCCCACAGAACTACCTGGAAAAGATCTTCCAGATCCCGTTCACCCTCCGCAGGATGGACAGCGGCGGCTTCGAGCGGCTGATGGACAGCAGCCTCACCGTACGCCGCGCGGCAAAAGCGGACCCCGCGTCGGGAACCACGGGGTTTCTCTCCGCCGCGAACGAGTACGTCCGGGAGAGAACGGGGGACGATGATGACGGGATGGCGACCGACGAGGACGAGCGGATGGCCATGAACCTGACGCCCGCGGGGCTGGAGGTCGAGGACTGGGAGCTCACCTTCCTGCACGCCATGCACCCGCTCATCGGCTCGCCGCGCTCCGCCAGGCGGTTCGTGAACATCTACCAGTTTATCCGGGCGCGGCTGGAGGGCGACGAGTTGCAGGCGTTCCGCGGCACCGCCCAGGGCGGGGAGTATCAGGTGGCCGCGATGCTCCTCGCCGCGCTGGTGGGGCATCCACGAGAGGCCCTGCGCATCTTTGCGCGATTGCTGGACCCCGCCGACACGGAAAAATCTTGGTGGACGCTGGTAGGTGAGGTGTGCGCGCGGGACGACCAGGAGCCGAGGGAGGTACAGGAGGAGCGCGCCCGGCTGCGCACGGCCATCGACGCCGTGAAGTCCGCGTTCACCGGCAGCTTCGACATCCAACCGTTCCGTGACTGGGCGCCGCTGATCAAGCGCTTCTCCTTTCACTTCTCCCCCTGAATCGCCTCACCCGCCCTCCGGTACGAGGCCGACGACCAGGCGCACGGGGATACCGCCGTTGGTGGTGCGCAGGGCCTCGTTCAGTGGAATGCCGACCTGGCGTTCCAGCGCGTGGTCCGGCGAGAGGAGGGCGAGGGTCCAGCCGGGGGCGCGGGCGCGCAGGGTGCGGCCGACGGCGGCGTACAGGTTCCGCAGCGGGTCGGGCTCGCCCACACGGACGCCGTACGGGGGGTTGATGACGATGGACCCCGGGCCCGGCGGCGGCTCTATGGCGGAGATGGGGCGGACGCCGAGATCCACATCCTCCGCAACGCCGGCGCGGGCGGCGTTGGCGGCGGCGGCTTCGATGGCGCCCTCGTCAC
>DASTVC010000240.1:0-2186 GCA_035759295.1 Longimicrobium sp.
AGCCCGAGCCGTGTTACAGGTGCACGCAGTGGACGCGATAGGGGAATTGCACGCGCCCCTCATGAGCGTCGAAAATTCAACGACGATAAGTGGCGACATCGTATTATTATTTTCTGTCGTATTGTGTTTGTGTCCTGTGGAGGTTATCATATGTTTACCTCGCGCGGTACACCACCGCGTGACCCTTGTCCTCACGCCGGAGAAAGCATGAAGAAGATCAAGCTGGAGATCGAGGCGCTGCAGGTGGAGTCCTTCCCCACGGTCAGTGCCGCCGATGAGCTGAGAGGCACCGTCCACGGCAACCAGGAGTCGATCTTCGCTCCTGAGGCAACGTGCGGCGACAGCTGCCTGGACCCGAACTCCTGCAGGGGCACGTGCTTCTGCAGCGTCGTCGACTGCTGAACGGAAGCTTGACGGGAGTGCGGCCCTCCCCCCTCACGTATCCCACGTAGCGCCAAACGGGCTCAACGGCGCAGGATTCCGTTGAGCCCGTTGATCCGTGATCGGGATCATGAGAAGCAATCGGGTACAGATGAACAGGCAGGATTCTGTTCCTCTGTACCCGAAGGTTTTTCCGGACCGGATCGCCGTGCCTCCTTCGTCAGGACGTCACGCGCAACGACGCATCCGGCGCGAGCTCGGCAATGCCGCGCAGGGCACGGGTCTGGCGGGTGCGGCGGATGGAGTGAAGGATCTCCAGGTTCCGGCGCATCCCCTCCGCGTCCTTGTAGGGGCGCTGGTGATGCAGGTGCATGCAGACGGCGCGGTGGCGAACCTGGATGCCGCGCAGGCCCAGGTTCACCAGGCGGTATCCTACGGCCCGGTCCAGCCCGCCATACCCCATCTCCATGTCGAAGCCGTTCACGGCGAACATCGCCTCGCGCCAGACGGACGCGTTGTTCCCGGCGAACAGCGGCGCCGTGGGGGTGATGCGGTCCAGCGCCGCCGCCAGCACCGGCGAGCGCACCAGCCGCAGCGCCCGTCGTCCCGGCCGCCAGCCGTTCGCCCGCAGCCAGCGGAGGTCCACGAAGCGGCCGCTGCGCACGTCATCCACCGTGATCGCGTCGCTGGCCTCCGCGGAGAGCTTCAGGTATCCGCCGGCGAGGTACGCGCCGGGCCGGACCAGCGCGCGATGGGTCGCCACCAGGTCCGCGCGGGGAATGCTGTCGCCGTCCGTGAACAGCAGGTAGTCGCCCGCGGACGCGACGATCGCCCGGTTCATGATCTCGGACTTCCGGAACCCCCGGTCCTCGTGCCACACGTGGACCACCGGCAGCCCCGTCTCATCGCGGACACGCTGGACGGCGGCCGCGGTCTCGGGCCCGGAGCCGTCGTCGGCCACCAGCAGCTCGAAGCCGCGGTCCGTCTGCGCCGCGTAGCCGTGGAGCACGCGCTCCAGGTCGCGCGGCTTGTTGTAGGTGGAGACGATGACGGACAGCCGCACGGCTCAGCCCTCGCCGAACGTGGCCAGCACTTCGGTGGTGGATTCGATGTCGCCGCCCAGGATGGGCCGCAGCTGGTAGCTCAGTTCCCGGAGGAAGCCGAGGGATGCGGCGTGGACCTCCGCCCCGTGCGTGGAGAGAAAGATGACGGGATGGTGGCGCGCCAACGTCTCGCGCGCGCCGTGGAGCACGGACATCTCCGCGCCCTCGACGTCGATCTTGATGGCGGCGGGCGTCAAACCGTGCTCCGCACAGTAGTCGTCCAGGCGCAGCGTGCGCACCTCCAGCGTCCCATCCTCGCCCAGGTGCCCCGTGCCGCTCCCGGAGCCGAATTCGAACCGCGCCGTCCCCGCGCGGTCGCTTACCGCCGCCTGCTGCACGGTTACGTTGCGGCGGCCGTTGATGCGCAGGTGGCGGCGCAGGAACTCCGCGTTGCGCGGCTCCGGCTCGAACGCGTGCACCGCGCCCCCGTCGCCCACCAGCACGGAGGCGAGCAGCGTGTAGTATCCCACGTTGGCGCCCACGTCCAGCACCACCCCGCCGGGCCGCAGCAGCTGCTCGAACAGCCGCGTCTGCTCGCGTTCGTAGGTACCGTTGAGGATGCGGAGGATCTTGCCGCGGCTGGCCGGCATCCACCAGCGCCCCCGCAGCCGCCCCGCGATAATCGGCAGTCGCACTCGTCCCATCGTCCGGATTGAAAGGCCGCGCCGCCCCCTGGCCGCGCGCCGACATTCTAACCCCGCC
>DASTVC010000241.1:0-4056 GCA_035759295.1 Longimicrobium sp.
GAACCGTGTCGCGGGGGGCCTGCGCCCACGCGGGGGCGGCGATGCACAGCGCGGAGAGGGCGGCGAGCCCGGTCGCGCGGAAGCGGTGAACCTGCGGAAACATCCGGGTGACTCCTGATACGATGTACGGCGTTCTCACCCAATGAGTTTGGTGAAAACATCCGCCCCGTCAATAGGGACGTCGATCCGCGCCGGGCGATCGGCACCCCCCGGCGGGGCCGGGACGGGGAAGAACGGACGGGGGAGGATGCGGATTTCAGGCCATCCGCCGGCCGGGCGCGCGGCAGGCACGATGCATCACCCTGCCGCAGAATGCATGACGCCGCTGCGCGCTTGAGGTGACGGATACCTCTTCCGCCACCGGTGGGTTCCGATCCCGCCTTTTCGGACCTTTCAGCAACGGCGCGGCCAATCTCCCAATCCGACTCTTTCTGCTACGGGATTTGACGTCAGAGCCGAAAAACGGTATACTCAGTGCATCCACATCCCGGCTGTCCTCGTCAGGCACGCCCCGGCCGCACGCAGGGAACGCGCATCCGTGCGCTCCTTCGCCACGCCGATTGAAGTTCTCTTTTCACGACACGTTGAGACGGCAAGGTTCGGCGCAGGCGCATTTTGCGCGGTCCGAACCGCCCCACACCTGCACTGGTCCCCCCGACCCGGAGTTCACGTTGCACTGGAAGTTCTTGGCCGGGCGCCTGCCCGGCGCGGCGGCGCTCGTCCTGGCGCTGGCGGCCTGCGGCGCGGGCGGCGGCGAGGTCGCCATCGGCACGGCCGGGCCCTTCGAGGAGGGCTACGCGCGAATGGTCCGCCGCGCCGTGGAGATGGCGGTGGACGAGATCAACGACGAGGGCGGCGTGCGCGGCACCCGCCTCTCCGTCATGGCGCAGGACGACGGCGGCGACGGCGTGAAGGCCGCCCAGATCGCCGAGCAGTTCCTGGCCGACGACAAGGTCAGGGCGGTGGTGGGGCACGCCAACTCCGGCGCCATGGTGGGCGCCGCCCGCGTGTACGACCGCGGCCTGGTCTCCGTCATCCCCAGCGCCACCTCGCCCGAGCTCACCGGTGTGTCGCCCTGGGTCTACCGCGTCACCACCAACGACTCCACCAACGGCGCCAACCTGGCCCGCTTCGCCGCGGGGCTGCACGCCAAGCGCGTCGCGGTGCTCTACGAGAACAACGTCTACGGCCGCGGGCTGGCCGCCGCCTTTCGCGCCGCCTACCCCGGCGAGCTGGTGGGCGTGGACCCCATCGCCGGCGACGGATCGCTCATCGAGCCGTTCATCTCCTATTACAAGCAGGTGGCGCCGGACCTCGTCTTCGTGGCCGGCACCGAGCTCAGCGGGCAGGCGCTGCTGCGCGAGGCGCGGCGGCAGGGCTTTCAGACCCGCTGGGTGGCCGGCGACGGCTGGTCGGGCGTGGTGACGGATACGGCCGCGTCCGAGGGCGTGTACGTGGCCGTCCCCTTCAGCATCCGCGACACCCGGGCCGAGGCGGTGCGCTTCGTGGACGCGTTCCGCACCCGCTACGGCGTGGAGCCCGACGCCAACGCCGCCATGGCGTACGACGCCACGAAGCTCCTGGCCAAGGCAATGGCGGAGGTGGGCTTCGAGCGCGACGCCATCCGCGGCTACCTGGCTACGGTGCGCGGCGACCGCTCGTACGCGGGCGTCACCGGCGCGCTGCGCTTCCGCCCCGACCGCGACCCGGACCGCAGCGGCTTTGTGATGACGCAGGCGCGCGGCGGCACCCTTGTCCCCCTGGAGGCCCAATGACCCGCCGACTCTGGTCCGGCATCCGCAGCCGGCTGGTGCTCGGCTTCGGGATCGTGCTCGTGCTGCTGGCCATTGCCGGCGGCGTGGGATGGCGGTCGATGACGGTGCTCAGCGGCGCCATCCGCCAGTCCATGCAGGGCGTGGAGCAGGACGCCCGCCTTTCGGTGATGCTGTCGACGGACGTGGCGCGGGAGATCGCCGTCGCCGCGCGCTACATCGAGCACGGCGACGTGGCGGCGGTGGAGTTCGACTCCCTCCGCTGGCAGACGCACCGCACCCAGCGCCAGCTGCTGCGCCGCGAGGGGCAGACGCAGGAAGAGGTGGAGCTGGTGGTCGGCATCGACCAGCGCCTCTCCGAGGCTGAAGTGCGCTACGTGGCCGCCCGCCGCCTGGCCGTCCTGGAGCGCGGGGCCGAGGCCGCCGCCCAGGCCGACACGGCGCGCGCCATCGAGGCCGCCATGCTGGGCGACCTCTCCAAGCTGGCGCAGGTGAAGGGTGCCCGCGTGGGCGCGGCGGAGCAGGGGCTGGAAGCCGACGCGGCGTGGTGGCGGCTGATCCTGGCCGGGCTGCTGCTGACGGCGCTGGTGATCGGCTGCGCCGTGGTCTGGGCGGTGCTGCGGTCCATCACGGGCCCGCTGGACCAGCTGGCCGCGCACGCCGGCCGCCTGTCCGAGGGCGACCTGACGGCGCGCACGGAGAACCGCCTGCCGGACGAGCTGCACATCCTGGCCACGGCGATGAACCGCACCAGCGACTCGCTTTCCCGCATCGGCGCGGGGGCGGCGCAGGCGGCGGACGGCATCACGTCTTCGGCCGACGACCTGACGGCCATCAGCACCCAGCTGGCCGCCGCGGTGGGCGAGGTGACCATGTCCATCGAGCAGGTGTCCGAGGGCGCCACGGGGCAGGTGGCGCAGCTGCGGCGGGTGGATACGGCGCTGCGGGCCATGCTCGACACGGCGCAGCGGATGGTGGCCGACGTGCGCGAGGTGGCCGGCCTGGCCGCCAGCATCGAGCACGAGGCGCAGGCCCGCCGCGCCGAGACGGAGCGCACCATCGGCACGCTCTTCAAGATCAAGACGACGGTCGAGGCCGCCGCGGAAGAGACGGTGGCGCTGAACGCCGCCGTCGCCGACGTGAGCAGCTTTGTCCGCACGGTGAACGACATCGCCGAGCAGACCAACCTGCTGGGCCTGAACGCCGCCATCGAGGCCGCGCGCGCCGGCGAAGAAGGCCGCGGGTTCGCCGTGGTCGCCGATCAGGTGCGCAAGCTGGCCATGCAGGCGCGCGAAGGGGCCGAGAACGTGGCCGTCATCACCCGCACCATCACGCAGCGGGTCAACAGCACCGCCGCGGCCATGGCGGCGGGCGCCACGCACGTGGAAGAGATCGAGCGCGTGGCCCACGCGGTGGAGGGCGCGCTGACCACCATCGTCCACGCCGCGGAGCGCACGCGCGTGGCGGCGGACCGGGTGACCGGCCTGGCGGAAGGGAACGCCGCCGCCGCCGTGGACGCCGCCACCGGCATCGCCGCGGTTGCCGAGACGGCGGTGGTGCACGCCGAGACGGCGGAGGGCGTGCGCGTCGCCACCGCGCAGCAGGAGAGCGCCTGCCGCATGGTGGCCGAGGCCACGGAGCGCCTGACCAGCAGCGCGGGCGACCTGCGCAGCCTGGTGGGCGAGCTGCGCGTGGCGCCGGTGGAAGAGGCGGAGCCGTCGGCTCCCTCCGCGCCGTCGGACCGCGCCGGCACCCGGTTCTCCGCCCCCGCGCTCTTCCTCCCCGGCGAGCAGTCTGAGGACGAGCTGGCGCCCAAGCGGCGCCGCCGGAGGACGGCCGCGCTGACCTGAGCGGCGGTCGTCCCGGGAAAAAGCTCGTACGAGAAGCCCCTCCTCCGCATCGCGGAGGAGGGGCCTTTCCGTGTCGGGACGCGAAACGGCAAGTCACGATTTGCGCGCCGGGCACTTTGTCTACATTGTATTGGTCGTAGTTCACTTCGTACGCTTCTCTTGACGATGTATATACGGAGGGATACATTGGATGAAGAAGAATCCGATCGAGGAATTTTCAGGCTCGTACGGAAAGTTCGACTGGGACGATGCAAAGCGGCTGCGGACGCTCGACGAGCGCGGCATCGACTTTGCCGACGTGGCGCGGTTCTTCTTTGCCCGGTCGCCGTTCTTTCGGCGAATGGTGGTGCGCGACGGAGAGACCCGGTGGCAGGCATTCGGGCCGTTCGGCGATCCGGAGCGTCTGGTCTCGGTCGTATATACCGAGCGCGAGC
>DASTVC010000242.1:0-2574 GCA_035759295.1 Longimicrobium sp.
GCGGCGGCGGCGACGACCGCGGCGGGCGGGGCGGCGGCCGTGGCGGCCGCGGCGGCGACAGCCGCGGCGGACAGGGCGGCGGGCGCGAGAGCGACCTGAAGGAGAACGTCGTCCACATCAACCGCGTGGCCCAGGTGGTGAAGGGCGGCCGGCGGTTCAGCTTTACCGCGCTCGTCGCCGTGGGCGACCAGGCGGGGAAGGTGGGCATCGGCACCGGCAAGGCCAACGAGGTGTCCGAGGCGGTGCGCAAGGCCATCGACTCGGCGCGCCGGGCGATCGTCAAGATCCCCGTGCGCAACGGCACGGTGCCCCACGACATCGTGGGCGAGCACGGCGCCGGTCGGGTGCTGCTGCGTCCCGCGGCCCCCGGTACGGGCGTGATCGCGGGCGGTCCGGTGCGCGCGGTGCTCGAGTGCGTGGGCATCCACGACATCCTGACCAAGTCGCTGGGCAGCAACAACCCGTTCAACATGGTGCACGCCACCATGGACGCGCTGCAGAACCTGACCACGCGCGAGCAGCTTGCGCTGGAGCGCGGGGTGCCCGTGGAGGCACTGGGAGGTGGCCGTGGCTAAGCTCAAGATCACGCAGACCAAGAGCTACAGCGGCGCGCCCGAGAAGCATCGGCGGACGCTGCAGGCGCTGGGGCTCAAGCACCAGCGCTCGGTGCTCCTCGAGGACAACGCGGCCATCCGCGGGATGATCTTTCAGGTCCGCCACATGGTGAAGGTGGAAGAGACCGAAGGGCAGGAGAACAATGGCTGATCTGAGCAACCTGCCCCGGCCGGAGGGGTCGCACCGCGACACCAAGCGGCTGGGACGCGGCGTCGGAAGCGGCACCGGCAAGACGGCGGGCAAGGGCCACAAGGGCTCCAAGGCCCGCGCGGGCCACCACGGCCCCGGCGGCGGCAAGCCCGGCTACGAGGGTGGCCAGATGCCGCTGCACCGCCGGCTCCCCAAGCGGGGGTTCACCCCGCTGGACCGCACGGAGTACCAGGTGGTGAACCTGTACCAGCTCGAGGCGCTGGAGGGTGACGGGCCGGTGACGCCCGAGAGCCTGAAGGCCCATGGCCTGATCGGCCACGCCGGCCGCCCGGTGAAGGTTCTGGGCACCGGCGAGCTGACCCGCAAGCTGGACGTATCGGCCCACAAGTTCAGCCAGGCGGCGCGTGAAAAGATCGCGTCGCTGGGCGGCACCGTGCAGGAGATCGGCTGACCATGGCCAATCCCGTAGCGACCCTGTGGCGCATCCCGGAGCTCCGGAGCAAGATGCTCTTCACGCTCCTGTGCCTGGTCGTGTACCGCATCGGCGCGCACATCACCGCGCCCTGGATCGACGTGGCGGCGCTGCGTGCGTACGCGGGCACGCTGCAGGGCACCGCCTTCGGGATCTACGACATGTTCGTGGGGGGCGGTCTGTCCAGGGCGACGGTGTTTGCCCTGGGCATCATGCCCTACATCAGCGCCAGCATCATGTTCCAGCTGGCGGCGGCGGTGGTGCCGTCGGTGGAAAAGATGCAGAAGGAAGGCGAGGACGGCCGCAAAAAGCTCACCCAGTGGACGCGGTACACCACGGTCCTGCTGGCGGTGTTCCAGGCGTACGGCTTCTCGATGTTCATCGAGACGCAGGTGCCGGGGGCGGTGCAGAACCCGGGGATGGCGTTCCGCCTGATGATGATCCTGACGCTCACCACGGGCGCGGTGTTCATCATGTGGCTGGGCGAGCAGATCACCGAGCGCGGCATCGGCAACGGGATGAGCCTGCTCATCTTCTTCGGCATCATCGAGGGGCTGCCCTCGGCGCTGTGGGAGACGGGGCGCCTCGTGGGCCTGGGCCAGGTGAACCCCATCGCGCTGGTGGTGCTGTTCGCGGCGCTGGCGCTGATCATCGCCGGCACCGTGGCGGTGACCATGGCGGCGCGCAAGATCCCGGTGCAGATCCCGCAGAAGGTGATGGGGCGGGGGCGCATCCGGCAGGGGCAGAAGTCGTTCATCCCGCTGCGCATCAACATGGCGGGCGTAATGCCCATCATCTTCGCGCAGTCGATCATGATCGTGCCCGCCACGCTGGGGCAGTTCACCGACATGGGGTGGCTGGACCGCATCAGCGAGACGTTCGCGGTGGGCAGCTGGCCCTACTACGTGGCGTTCACGGTGCTGATCGTGTTCTTCACGTACTTCTACACGGCGATCATCTACAACCCCGTTGACATCGCCGAGAACCTGAAGAAGCAGGGCGCGTTCGTGCCGGGGATCAAGCCCGGCGCGCGCACGGCCGAGTACATCGACCGGGTGATGACGCGCATCTCGCTGCCGGGCGCGCTGTTCCTGGCGGGGATCGCGCTGATCCCCTCGGGAATGCTGAACGCGGCCGGCGTGGGCGGGCTTAGCCAGGTGCTGGGCGGCACGGGCCTGCTGATCTGCGTGGGCGTGGCGCTGGACACCGTTCAGCAGATGCAGCAGCACCTGCTGCTGCGCCGCTACGACGGGTTCATGAAGAAGGGCCGCGTGAAGTTCCGCGGACGGGCGGAAAGATACATCTAGTACCGAGGTCCCGAGTGCCGAGTACCTAGT
>DASTVC010000243.1:0-18321 GCA_035759295.1 Longimicrobium sp.
AGCGTCAGCAGCGCCTCGGCCGCGCGGGCGGCGCCGGGATCGGCCTCGACGCGCGCGGCCACCCCGGCCCCGCGCCGCGCCTGCCGCGCGCGCTGGACGAGCGCGGCGTCGGCCTGCATGCGCGCGGGATCGGTGTCCACCCGCTCGCCGGGGACGGCAGCCCACTCCAGCACCTCGCCGTTCCCCACCGCGCTGCACTCCAGCAGCCGCAGCTCGCTCCCCACCCGCGCGGTGGCGCTCCAGCGCGCCGCGGCGCCCGCGGTCCCGTCCCCGTCCGCGAACGCCGGCGCGACCAGCGCGTCCAGCTCCGCGCGCCACGCCGGCCCCAGCGCGCGGGATGCCACGTCGCCCGCAAGGTACCAGCCGGTGGCCCGGCCGGGCCGGACGGAGATGCCCAGGGCGGTGGCGCCGCGGGCAAAGGCCTCGGCCAGCAGCGCGGCCACCCCCAGGCGCGTGGCGTCGCCGTGCACCGCCTCGATGAGCTCCGCGATGGCCTCGGGCGAGGAGAGCGTGGGCACCACCTCGGTGGCGCCGGTGAGCAGCCGCACCTCGTCCAGCAGCTCCAGCCCGCTCACCTCGCGCATGACGACGGTAACGCGCCCCTCGTCCCACAGCACCGGGAGCACGCTGTGCTCGCGCGCCCACGCGGCGGGGACGCGCGCGGCCAGCGCGTGGTCGATGTGCTCGGCCCGCAGGTGGACGAACGGAATGCCATGCTGGTCGGCCAGCCCCCACCACAGCTCGTCGCGGGTAAGAATGCCCAGCGCCACCAGCGAGTCGCCCACGTAGCCGCCGTGCTCGCGCTGGTGCTCCAGCGCGCGCTCCACCTCGTCGGGGGTCACGCGCCCCATCTGGACGAGCAGTTCTCCCAGCCGGATCGGCCGCTTGGTCATGCGCAGAGGTAGAACGGTGAAGCCCGGCCCCGGGTGCGGGGTCGGCGGGCGCTAAAGCACGACGCCACAACGGCCACCCGCGCGTTTCTGCGCAGGGAGCCCGGCTTAAGCGGCCGTTTGGCGACGTGCCGATGAAAGTACGCCAACAGGCGCCGCTTCCGCCAGCGGTAGCGAAAGTGGCGTAGCTCCCGGGTTCTCATCCGGCCGATCAGCCCGCTCAGATCGTTGTGCAACGAAAGGAACGACGGAAGCGATCACGCGGAGACCGCGGAGGAACTGATGAGGCGCGGAAGCGACGTAGCATCTCCGCGCCTCATCAGTTCCTCCGCTCCTCCGCGTGAACTCTTTTCCTTTGCCGCACACCGAAATCCAGGAGATGGTAGGACAGGTCAGGCGGAATCGGATTTACATCGACCGAAAAATCGGAAAAACCGGCGCGAGCCACATGCCTGATCCCACCCGTCACGATTCCGTGGATCGGCGCGTTGTGATTGGCCGGACCTGCAGCGCCAGCGCGGCGTCGCCCCATCCCCCGCCGTCCCCTGGCCCGCCTTCCGCACGGCGCCGCTCTGCGCCCGCCGCGCGGACGTTCCATCCCCTCATCCATGGAGCGCCGCATGCGAAGCCACACCCGCGCCACCTCCCTTGCGCTTCTCGCCCTGCTGGCCGCCTGCGACCAGCCGGTCACCCCCGGCGCCCGCGATGCCGCGCCCAGCCTGGCGTCAGCCAAGGCGTGTGCCGCGTCGCCCAGCGTCGTCGTCCACACCGACCCGGAGCTGCGGGCCGCGCTGGCGTCGGCGTCGTCCGGCGACGTGATCGCCATCTCGGGCAACATCGCGCTGGACAGCGTGGTGACCGTCGCCACCGAGGGCGTCACCCTTACCTGCGCCGAGCCGGGCGCGGGGCTCAGCTTCGCCCCGGGCAACGACTTCGGGCTGCTGGACCTGTGGGTGGGATACGTCACCATCTCCGGGCTGGTGCTGGACGCGGAGTACGGCTTCGCGCCGATCCTGGCGGTTACCGCGGGCGAACCCGGCCTTCCCCACATCCGCCTGACCGGCAACGAGATCGGGTGCGGCTACTTATTCTGCATCTTCGCGGTGAGCGTGCCGTACCTGGAGATCACCGACAACCACTTCGAGGGAGACGAAACGCGCTTCGGGATTCAGATCCAGGGCGCGCCCGTGCTGCAGCCGGGGGGCGGATATCCGCTGATGCCCGGGATCGTGGTGTCGCGCAACGTGATCGAGAACGAGGAGGGCTACCTGGGGCAGTACGGCGGCGTTCGCCTGCGCGACGGGACCGGCGCCGACATCACGCACAACCAGATCCTGGGCAGCTGGTCGGGCGGCGTGGTGCTGACGAACGTGCACGACTCGCGGGTGGAGCAGAACCGCATCGACGGCGTGCTGCGCGACGGCATCGACTTCGTGCTCATCAGCTCCCCCCGCATCACGGCCAGCGGCGTGAGCGTAAAGGCCAACCAGATCACCAACTCGGCGCGCGCGGGGATCTCGGTGCGCGGCGCGTGCTGGAACACCTTCCAGGGCAACAACGTGGTGGACAACCCGGTGGGCGCGCGCTTCGAGCCCACCACGGGCGACAACGTCTACCGCGGCAACCACGAGACCGTGCAGGACGCCGGCGCCTTCGACTGCGAGCTGGACGGCGACATCGACCCCAACCACATCTCCGGCGTGCAGCCCACGACTCCGGCGGACACCGTTCCCGGCCCGTCGGCGTCCGTGCGCGCCGCACCGCGCGTTACCCGTAGCGGCCGCACCTTCCCCACGGCGCAGTAGCGGATAAGCGACGGCCCGCCTTCCTCGCTGAGGCGGGCCGGCGCGCGTTTCCGGACCGTCGTTCTCCCCGGGCCCCCCGGCCCGGCTCCGTCCCCGCGGCCGTGCCTTTCCAGACGTCGCGGGGACATCCCACCCCCTCGCCCCACGGAGCACCCATGCGAAGCCACTCCCCCGCCCCCTCCCTCGCCCTCCTGGTCCTGCTGGCGGCCTGCGCCGACCAGCCCGCCGCCCCCGCGGCCCGCGCCGCCGGGCCCAGCCTGGCCAGCGCCAAGGCGTGCGCCGCGTCGCCCGACTTCGTGGTCCACACCGACCCGGAGCTGCGGGCCGCGCTGGCCGCGGCGCAGGATGGAGACGTGGTCGCCGTCTCCGGAAACATCGCGGTGGACAGCGTGGTCATCATCGACAACGAGGGGGTCACCCTCACCTGCGCCGAGCCGGAAGCGGGGCTCAGCTTCGCGGAGGGCTACCAGTACATCCTGCTGCAGCCGATGGGCGACCGCATCACCATCAGCGGGCTGGAGCTGGACGCGGAGTACGGCTACGCGGCCATCTACTCGCTCCCCGACGAGGACGATGGCTACCAGGACATCCGCATCACCGGCAACGAGATCGAGTGCGGCTACATGTTCTGCCTCTTTGCGGTGGCCATCCAGGGGACGGTGATCACGGACAACCACTGGCAGGGTGAAGACACGCGCTACGGCGTGCACCTGCAGGGCATTCCGGGCTCGGGCCTGCCCACTCCCGCGCCGGACGGCGGCTACAACCTGTACTCGACGGACCGGACCGTGATCTCACGCAACGTGATCGACACAGACGGCGGCTACGTCTCCATCTATGGCGCCATCCGCGTGCGCGAGGGGCGTGAGGTGACCATCACCCACAACCAGATTTCGGGCGACTGGTCGCACGGCGTGGCGCTGACCAACGTGTACGATTCGTGGGTGGAGCAGAACCGCATCGACGGCACGCTGCGCAACGGGATCGAGTTCGCCGCCATCGCGGCCAACCGCGTCTCCGTGAGCGGCGTGAGCATCAAGGCGAACCAGATCAGCAACGCCGGCGGCGTGGGCATCGCCGTCCGCGGCGCGTGCTACAACACCTTCCAGGGCAACAACCTGCAGAACACCTCCGTGGGCGCGGTGTTCGAGCCCAACACGGGCGCCAACGTGTACCGCGGCAACTCCGGCGTGGTGCAGGACGCAGGCGCCTTCGACTGCGACCAGGACGGCGACATCGACCCCAACCAGATCTCCGGCCATTAGGAGCCGCGCCCGCTGGAGACGTCCGCGCCCGCTCGCACTCGTCACCCGCGCGGCCGCGGATAACGAGTGGCGGCCGGAGTATCGCCAACGGCGCAGCAGCGGATGAACGGCGGCCCGCCTCCGCGAGGGAGGCGGGCCGTCAGATGCAAACAGCAGTCAGGACCGAGTCAGGGGAAGGAACGCGGCTGTCGGATCGTCGTAGAAGCGGCGAACCAGGATGTACTGGCTCCGGAGAAGGTCGGCGGTTTCTGCAACGGTACAGTTCCGATACGCAGCCAGAGAACTTTGGGCGGGGCGCCGAAAAAGACGCTTCGATCGTAGAAGTCCGTATCCTTGGACGTAAGCAGGAATCCGTGCTCGACGGCGTACGCCCAGATCGCCGGATCGTCGGCGCCCAGCAATCCGACGTCCCGTACGTGTGCGGACTCCGGGTAGATGTCCATCAGCGCACGGACCAGACGGAAGGAGAGGTTCTCGTCGAAGAGCAGCTTCACAGGACCGAGAACAGGCGGTGCTCGCGCTGTGCGGCGAAGGCCAGCACTGCGTGGATATCCTCGGCGTTCAGGTCAGGAAAATCCGCAAGGATCTCCTCTGGGGTCATGCCGCCGGCGAGATACTCCAGAACGTCGGTCACGGTGATACGGGTACCCCGTACAACCGGTTTACCGCTACGGATGGCGGGATTGATGGTGATCCGCTCGAGAATGTCAGCCATTGCCGCTCCCTTTCAGGGTCCAACTACAAGATAACCAGATCCTGGCGCCGTTGCACCAAGTCATCGCTATGGCCCGGGTGACGACCTGGCCGACTGCGACATCGACTCCCAACCAGATCGCCGGCGAGCAGGAACGGCGCCTGCCGGAGACGTCCGCGCCCGCTCCCTGCGCATCGGGAGGGCGCTCAATCGAGCTTCAGGTCGCGGACGAAGTCGTCGTCGAGCGAGAACTCGTCGATGCCGGCGTCGTGGAGGGCGGCGCGAAGCACCAGCTCCATCCGCTCGAAGGTCCAGGGCTCGCCCGGCGGCGGTGGGCGGGTCGCCAGGTGGCGGGTAAGCTCCGCCAGCGTCGACGGGCCGCCGCCCAGAAAGCCGCGCCACCGCACCGAGGCGGGCCACGCCGGCTGCCCCGCCCCCAGCCGCACACGCGTCCACACCACCGGCCACGACGCGCGGTCCGCCAGCGCGCACAACGGGGTGCCGGGGCGCAGCGGCGCGTCCACCGTGCCCGCCGCGCGAAAGCCGCGGCGCAGCGCGTAGAAGGTGCGCTGGGTAAGGCATCCGTCCCCGCGCACCGGCCCCAGCCGCGCCGCGGCGTAGTCCAGCACGCTGCGCGGCGTGCGCATCCGTGCGGCATCCTCGTCGGGGATGGCGATGCCGAACCCCTCCTCGAAGGCCATCACCAGCTCGACCGCATCCAGTCCCATCCCGCCTCCCGTGCAGAGGATCGCCGTCGCGTGGTTCGCCCGGGCGCCGGCGGGCCGTGTGGTGACGCCGATCCGTCAATCCGCCGCGGGTGCGGCCTCGGCCCCGCGCGGCGCATGGCGCTGCATCCGGCGGACGGTGCCGGGGCCCGTCCCCCGCAGCCGCGCGAACGCCTTGCTGAACGCCACCGGGCTGGCGTACCCCACCTGCTCGGCCACGCGCGCCACGCTGGCGCCCTCGCGCAGCAGCTGCTCGGCGCGCGTCATCCGCCAGCGGGCCAGGTACTGCAGCGGCGGCTCGCCGACCAGGTCGGTAAAGCGCGCGGCAAAGGCGCTGCGCGACATGGCCATGGCCGCCGCAAGCCGCTCCAGCGTCCACGGCTCGGCGTAGCGCCCGTGCATCAGCCGCAGCGCCGCGCCGATGGACGCGTCGGCCACCGCCCGCATTCCGCACTGCGACGCCCCGGCGGTGGCGATCCAGTAGCGGATGGCGTGCACGAACAGCAGGTCCGCCAGCCGCCCCAGGACGATGCTGTTTCCCGGGCCCGGCTCCGCGCTCTCGCCCAGGATCAGCGCGATCACTCCCGCCAGCTGCGGGGTCACCTCCGGCGCGCCGGCGGGGATGTGGATGGCGGGCGGCAGCGTGTCGAACAGCACGTTGCGCCGCGCGCCGCCCGTGCTGAAGTGCCCCGCGACCATCGACGTCACCTCGCCGTCGCCGCCGAACCGGTGCGACTGGCCGGTGGGGACGCGCGGGCACCCCTCGTAGTCGAACTCCACCGGGGCGGCCTGCGCCACGCCCGCGCTGGCCAGCACGTGCGCGGACACGCGCGGAAGCAGCACCGCGTCCCCCGCCTCGAGGTGCAGGGGCCCGCGGTGCGCCGGGTGCGCGTCCGGCAGCTCCAGCCGCACCCGGCCGCGGCTCACCACGTAAAAGCTCAGGTAGTCGCGCGGGGGAACGCGCAGCCGCCACGGCGCCCCCAGCTCCATCCGCCCGAAGACGGCGGGGCTCAGGTGCACCGACTGCATCACCTCCGCGACCACGTCCACGGGCGGCGCGGCCTCCGCTGGACGATCGGACAAGATTCCCGGTGTTTTATGCATGGATGATCTATACAATCGCCCGCATCTTCCGTCAATGGATGAACCGGCCCGGCCGCGGTGGCCCGGCGCAGAACCCGGATGAAGGGGAGGATGCAATGCAGGCGATATACACGCAGGACGCGCTTACGCTGAGCGCGGGGCTGCTGGCGGGGCGGCTGGTGGTGGGCGCGCTGATGGCGGGGCACGGCGCGCAGAAGCTGTTCGGCTGGTTCGGCGGCCCCGGGCTGCGCGCGACGGCCGGTGGGATGGAGCACCTGGGATTCCGCCCGGGGCTGCCGTTCGCGGCGGCGGCGGGAGGGACGGAGTTCGCCGCCGGGGTGCTGGTGATGCTGGGGCTGCTGGGCCCCGTGGGCCCGGCGCTGATGGTGTCCGTGATGCTGGTGGCCGCCGTGAGCGCGCACCTGCGCAACGGTCTCTGGGCCCAGAACGGGGGATACGAGATGGCGCTGCTGTACGGCGCCGCGGCGTTCGGCCTGGCGCTCACCGGCCCCGGCGCGTATTCGGCGGATGCCGCGCTAGGCCTGTCGCCCCTGTGGACGCCCACCGTCACCTGGATCGCGCTCGCCGTCGGCCTGGCCGGCGCGGCGGCGAACCTCCTGGCACGCCGGCCGGTGCCCGCCGCGGAGCCGGTCGCGGCCTGAACGGCCGGCGGCGGCATTAGAACCTCGGAGACAAGACGAGAGGACGCAGAGAACCGATGCGCGGTCTCTGCGTCCTCTCCCTTCTCCTCTGCGGCTCTGCGTGAAACCGCCTTCCCATGCGTGCACGGGGCACCCGAGGAATCGGGATCATCCGCAAGGATCAAGGCGCTGCGGCGGGGACCGCGCCTTCCAGGCGGCGGGCGAGTCGCTGCATGGTGCCGCGGAAGTTTTCCTCCAGCCCCGCGACGGCGGCATCGATATCCCCGGCCGCCACCGCTCGGGCGATCCGCGCGTGCTCCTCGGCCGACTGCTCTACCGAGGCCTCCTGCCAGTAGTGGTGCTCGTAGACGCGCATGCGGCGCTTCATCCCGTCCACCAGCCGCGGCAGCGTGCGGTTGCGGCACCCGGCCAGCAGGGCGCGATGCCACTCCTCGTCCAGCGCGATCCGCCGCGGAATGTCATCCCCCGCGCCGGCCAGGGCGGCGTTGAGCTCGTCCAGGCGCGCGAGCTGGGCCGCGGTGAGCGGCTCGGACGAGCGCAGGCCCAGGCCCTCCAGCGTCCAGAGGATGGGATACGTATCCAGCACCTCGTCCAGGGCCAGCGCGCGCACCCGGAAGCCGCGGCCGGCGTCGGCGTTCAGAAAGCCGTCTTCGGAGAGCCGCACCAGGGCCTCGCGCACCGGGGTGCGGCTTACGCCCAGCTCCGCGGCGATCGCGGTGTCCCGCACGCGCATCCCCGGCGTGAGCCCGCCATGGACGATGCGCTCGAAGACTTCGCCGTACACGTCTTCCCGGAGGAGGCGCCGGTTGATGGGCGTCATTGGCGGATGTGAAACGTGATGGTTGACACGTGGCCGGGCGCGCCCGCATACTGGATTTGTATTTTGCATACAAAATGCAAAATCCGCAACCTGCGATCCTTCCCTCCGTCCTCGGAGCCGTTCCATGTACCACTGGACACGCCTCGCCACCCTCCTTCCCCTCGCCCTGCTGGGCACGACGGACCTCGCCGACCCCATCCTGCGGCGGCACGACCGCGACGACGCGCGCTACCTGGCGGCCGGCGAGCGCTGGGGCGCCTCGGTCTGCACCGTGGGGAGCGCCGCCGGCACGGTGATCGGCGACCGCTGGGTGCTTACCGCGGCCCACGTCGCCGGCAACATCTCCCCCTTCTCCCGCTCCGTTCGCTGCGGCACCCGGTCGTTCGCCATCGCCGAGGTCTACACCTATCCCGGGTGGGCGCGGAAGCGTGATTCCGGCGGCGACGCACTGGACCTGGAGATCCCCGACCTGGCGCTGGTGCGGCTGGCCACCCCGGCGACGGGGATCCCCATCGTGCGGCTGCACCGCGCGGGCGGCGAGCCGGGGCGCCGCATCATCGTTGTGGGCAACGGGCTGAGCGGCACGGGCGAATCCGGCCCCGAGACGGACGATGGACGGCTGCGGGCGGCCACCAACGTGATCGACAGCGTCTTTGGACAGTACTTCACCTTCACCTTCTCGCAGCCGGACGACCCGGCCGCCACCGACCTGGAGGGGATCGGCGGGCCGGGCGACAGCGGCGGGCCGGCGCTCATCCTGCGGCGCGGGCGGCTGTACGTGGCCGGCGTGTCGTCGCTCAACCATCGGGGCGACGCGGCGGGGCCTTCGCAGTACCGCAGCACCGAGCTCTACGCCCGCGTGAGCCCGAACGCCGCCTGGATCGACGGCGTGATGGCGGGGCGCGGCACGCCGGACGCGGTCACCGACGCCGTCCGCCCACTCGCCGCGACGGGCTGGCCCGCCACCGGTCCCGGCGTGACGGCGCGGCGGTGGCTGGAAGCGTTCAACAGCCAGGACAGCGTGCAGATCGTGGACTTCGAGCGCGCCCTTCGCGCGGACTCGCTGCTGGCCAAGCGCTCGGCCGAGGAGCGGGTCGCCAGCTCACGCACCGTCTTTGCCGATTGGGGCCCGCTGCAGGCCTGGGGATACGTGGAGTCGCCGGGAAAGCCGTTCATGCTGCTGGTGCGCAGCGACAAGCTGGACCGGTGGATGAGCCTCAGCTTTCGCCTGGAGGAAACGCCTCCGCACAAGCTCGCCGGCCTGAGCGTCCGCCACCCCGAAGACGCGCCCGCCGACGCCGTGCCCCGTCGCTGAACGCGGCGACGCGGCTCGCCGGAAGGATCGGCTCGCCTGCATCCCCTCGCACTGATCCTTGAGAATCGCACCGAATCAGGGAACACTACACGTGGGGGATCGGTGTCATTCTGAGTCTTTCGGCGCTGGCGCGTACCCTGTGGGATGAAAAGCCGCGCCGCAATCTGTCATTTCGAAGGAGGCGCCGCACCGAACCGTCTGGGGCCCCACGATTCGGCGCCGACTGAGAAATCTACTGTCGGAGGCTCGTGACTGTTCGTCGAGCCGTGGACCCGCGGAGAGGCTTTTCCATTCAGGGAGGCGTCCGCGGGATCTCTCCCCTCGCGCGGAGTCCAGGCGCCGACCGAAGAATCTTTTTCGGCAACGGCGCGGCCCGTCGAGCGGGAGGCTCCTCGCACGGAGCCATCGCGGCCGACGGACCGGTGCGCCCATCGGGCAGATTCTTCGGTCGGCGCACAGGCCGCGGTGGAATCCGCAGCTTTGGCGCGGCGCCTCCCTCAGAATGACACTGTCGTCCGGATCCAGAATCGGGGCGTGAGCGCCAGCCTGGGAGGTCGATCGCTGGCCTCGCGGGCGATAATGGAGCGCGACGGAGTGGCGTATTTGCATTTTGAGACGTTTATTGTTTATTTTGTGGGCAAGGTGGTTTCCCATCCCTACAGACAAGGAGGCGCCGTGAAGTCCTCGATCATTCGTGCTCTGCTGACGCTGACCGCCGCGGGTGCGACTGTGGCCGGGTACGGTGGTATGTCCACGGCGAGCGCGACACCTCCGTCGTCCGATCCGCTCTACGTAACCGTTACGTGTGGTCCCAACTACAGGGCCCAGCAATCCTGTGTTGCCGAGGCGTCCGGTGGCAGCGGAACCGGCTACACCTTCACCTGGGAATCGGCGACGGTGACGTCGGAGCAGGGCGGGATCAGCGAGGCGACCTTCGACTGCTCTGAAAAGTACTCGTACACCTACGAGTCGGTCAGTGTAACGGACAGCAACAACGGGTACGCCGAAGACCAGGCGCAAGTCTGGTGCAGCGGCTGGTGATCGGCGCAGGCGCGTCGAAGCTGTAGCCGCGGCTGGATTGGCAGCGCCCAGCCGGGGTACTGAAGGGGTGTCACGACGGAGCGGGACGTTCCTGGTGAAAAACGCGCAGCAACGAGGCCGCCGGCACCTGTCCGGCGGCCTTGTTCGCGTGCGACTGCCGCGGGACGGAAAGAGGCCGCGGGGGCAGGTGCCCGCGGCCTCTTTCACTGCGCTCCGGCCTGGAGCGGGCGTCAGTTGCAGATGCGCCGCTTCGCCTGTTCCACGGCCTCGAAAAGCTGGTCGAACGACTCCACCACGAACAGGACGTCCTGAAAGCGGTCGATCTCGAACGGCTGCGCCAGCACGGCATCGAGCGAGAACGGCCGCCGGTCGCACCTGGGCCCGAGCGCATTGGCGGCATCACCCGCGGACGAGATCAGGCCGCTCCCGTACACCTTTACCTGGCCGTCCTCACGCGTAAGCCCGAACTCCACCGTGAACCAGAACAGCCGCGCCATCTGCGTCAGCTCCTCCTCCGTTCGGGCCTCGGCGGCCACGGCGCCGAAGCCCTGCAGGAAGTCCGCGAACACCGGATCGGCGTGGAGCGGAACGTGGCCAAACACGTCGTGGAAGATGTCGGGCTCCGGCAGGTAGTCCAGCTGGGCCCGCGGCCGAACGATGATGGTGGTGGGAAAGCGCCGCTCGGCCAGGCACCGGAAGAAGTCGCGCGCGGGGATGAACCCCTTGACCGGGACCGCGTTCCAGCCGGTGCGGGCGTCCAGCCGCCGGTTCACGTCCGCGAGCTCCGGCACCTGGTCCGGGCGCAGGCCGATGGCCTCGGCCCCGTCCAAGAAGACGCGGCTGCCGGTCCGACGCAGGTCCGCCATGCGGCGCTCGTACAGGATGCCCCAGACGTCGTGGTCCTCCGCGGTGTATGCGTTCCAATCCTGGCGCGTGAAGATCTGCGGATCGACCCGGGACGTGCGGGGGGCGGGGGGGCTCGCGATGAGCGTGTCCATGGGGAAGGGACTCCTGGAGAAGGACAAAAAAGCGACCCGTGGAATCTCCCACAGGCCGCTTCCGCACTGGCCGGAACGCGCGGCAGCTACGCGCGCGCGGGCCCTCGAATGCGGCCCGCAGGCTGGGTCGCGTAGCGACGATGATACCCGTAGACGGCCAGGCGCGGAGTCATCAATACAAGCCTAGTAAGGCGGGAACCGTACGTCAAGGTGCTTGAGCGTCCGGGTCGGGGTAGCCGGCCATCTGCAACGATGCCCTGCAGCACACCCTCCCCCTGCGTCACGGGCCACACCCGCGCTTGCGGTACCCCATCGGCTTGAGGAAGCGTGTGAGCTGCGCCTGGACCGCACCGAAATTGCCGAGGCGTTTCCGCGCCTAGCGCCCGGCCACACGAAGGCCCAGCTCGATCACGCCGCCCACAGCCGCGCCGACCACTGCCCCGGCTACGGCAGGGACCACCGGATCAATGATGCAGTCAATCTGCGAGCACTCGTAGAAGATCCACCCGGTCAGTCCCGCGGCACCCACGAGAGCACCGACGGCGGGGAACAACAGCGGGCTTCTGCGCTCGGCGCGGAAAGTTCCGAGTGCCGCCGCCGAAAAGAAGTCCTGGTGCACCTCCGAGGCCGCTCCCAATCCAACCCGCGCCGGGGCGGCCGCTTGGGGCGGTGCCAGCTCCGGGACCGCTCTCCGCGCCTGGGCATCGGCCGCGGACGGGGCACCGGCGGCGTAGACCACCGCCAGCACGGCATTTGAAATCAGCTTACGCATTGGATTCCAGGTGAGGGGCCGGACGATCTGTGATGGATGTTTCTCCACGTCCGGCGCAAGGTTCCGGCGCCTCACCGGAATGCGCGACCACGTAGCTCCACGGCCAAGGCCCGCAGCCGCTCCACCCGCCGCTCCAGTTCGTCAGCGTGCTTCTCCGCCAAGTCCGCCATCACCGCCGCCTCGCGCCATTCTCACGTGCCTTCGCTCCCCGAATTCACGACCACCGGCCCGCAATCCTCCGGGCCTGAGCGTATCTGGCCGGCTTCATCCGCGCGCGACGGGTCGGGATTCCTTTGGTCTGATCTCCTGCTCCAACTGTTTCGTCTGATCACGGATTGTTTGCGCTTGTGTGTCAACCCAATCGGCGATGCCAGCTAGAGAGAGTTGTTGCTCCTCACACTGGCGATAGAGAGCTCTAACCGACTCCAGACCGGCTGTGAATGACGCTGGTGACTCACGCAGCATGCGCTCATAGTGTTGATTCACCGCCTTCAGACGCCGAGCGATACGGGTAAGCCATTGCCTAAGCTCACTCGTGGCACGCCGAATTTCGTCCAGCGAATCCTCAGCCTTGCTTAATCCCTTCTCACGGTCTGGAACTGAGAGCGTGTCCCATCCCTGGTGAAACGCCAACCAAGTGGGAACGAATTCGCTTAGCATGCGCTGAGCCGTCGCCGAGCACTCCCGCGCCTCACCACTCAGAGCCATCGTCTTTCGGAGATGTTCTTCAAGTGCGTGCTCGGCACCGCCGCTGACGAGAGCAACTTGGGTGGCGCTAATTGCCTCCCCTATCAATCTTTCCTAAAGCAAGTTCACGCCGAATGGTTGCTAACCGCCGGAGCTGCCATGGTTGGCGAAGACCCAACAGCAGATGGAACAACAGATAGCTGCCAGTCACCGTCAGTAGTGCAAGACGTAACTCTGTTGTTCTAGAGCCGGGTTGAAGGGCAGATAGAGTATGTGCATAAGCGAACGCACTACCCAGTACTGCCAGCGCAAGGACACCTCCGAATAACAGCGTATTTCGCTTCGATGCCGCAGGCTTGACTAAATACGGCAGTTCGGCAGCGATAAACGGAACTACCATGAGTGAAACGAGAGCCACTAAGGCGTACCAGATGACGGTCAATACGACCGCCGGCTTCCATACCCCGTGGCCGCGCGGCCATCTGGCGCCTGGCCCGGACCAGCACATGCTCGCCGGGCCACCTGAGGCCGGTCTTGTCCCAGAGCCGAAGGAACGCGTCGACCACGACCTCACGGGGCGATCGCCGGGACGCCTGAGCGCGGGCCTGGGAGCGGCGCTGGTCCAGCAGCCTGTTGCTTGCCAGGATCGCCGCCTGCCGAGCCCGGATCTCTCGCGGGCTCAGAGCAACAACGGTGGGCGCCTGCTTCAGCCAGCTCGCCGCCCGGGATTGAAACAGCTTCGGCTCGCCCGACCTTTCGAAGGCGTCGTCGATATCCCTGACCACATCCGGGACGTCGCCGAACCCATAGCCCTCCATGACCTTCCGCTTCAGGGCCGGATCGGCTTCGAGAGTGTGCCTGAACCGCCGGAAGATGGCGTGAATTTCGGTCAGGCCAAGCCTTTCGAGCCCCGCTTCGACGTCGTCCAGCACCTCTGGCTTCATTCCGGTATTGCCCGCGAACTGGCCGTGCCCGCCGTTGTAGATCTCCCCGAGGTAGTAGCTCGAGTGGTAGATCATCCCCGCGTGGGGCTGAACCTCCTCTCTAACCAGCCACGCCTCGCGTATGCACCACTGGTAGAAGCGGTTCACCGCCTCGGGCAGGGTGTCGGGGTTGCGGGAACGGAGCTCCGCCCGCGTGACCCAGATCTCGGGCGCAAGGAGGCCCTGGGAAGGTTCTTTTCCGCGGAATCGCGCCAAGTCCGTCCTCCCTGTCAGGCGTTCGCGGTGAGCGACGATGATCCCATCCACCGTGCCCCGTCACGGAGCGGCCGGTGCACGGCTGGCGCGTGCGTGCCGGGTGCCAGAGCCGGACCACAGCCCGTCGTGGCAAGCGGCGCGAGGCCCAACGCCGCGGATCGTGGCTCTCTGGCGCGCCTGCTGATGGTGATCGCGCCCATCCCGGCCTCCGCTCGAGTGTCAGCGCGTCGCGCGAGCGGTATCCGTGGGGGGCGTGGGGGATTCGCCGGGAGCCTTGCCACGCGGGCCGCACACCCGCTGTGGCTTGCCGTCCACGAGAACGATCGTGCAATGCAGGGTGGCGGCCCGGGCACCGCTCCCGGGAGCTCCGGACGCGCTCCCGCCCGAGTATCCGCAGCCGGCCACCAGCAGAAGCAGACCCATCAGCACAACGCGATGCATGGAACCTCACGGGGAATGGGGATGGAGAACGGGCGTCCGGAGGAGCGCCACCGCACCACAACGTCGCTGCACCGGCGTCTCACACAGTCTAGACACCGGACGTGCCGGATACCCTGACTGGCGCGGTTCAGGCAATCATACCGTTTCTGCGGATCTGTTGTGCATTCGCGCCTTTACTGACTCTCACGCGTGAACCGGCAGTAGAACTCCGAGTGCACAGGGGATTCCGGAAATCGGTATCAGGTCGACGCCCCCTTACCGAATTCGCGATGTCCGACGAGCTCACGGCAACGTAGTCCATCATCCTCCTCCATCACAACCGGTCCCATGAAAAAGGCCCGCGGCTCAGCAGAGCCGCGGGCCTCGGTCCATCAGCCTCCGATCATCATCCGCACTCGGAGTACCCGCAGGCGTGGCACTTCTTGCAGCCTTCGGCGAACTCCAGCTGGCTGCTGCAGTCGGGGCAGGTGCCCATGAAGGTCTCGGCCTCGGCCGCGTAGTTGTTGAACGGCAGCTGCGGCTGCGTCTCCAGCGTCTCGGGCAGCTCCACCACCTCGGTCTTGCCGCCCACCGCCTCGGGGATCAGCTCCTGCTGGATCCCCGCCTTTTCGCGCTCGCGCAGGCCGAGCGCCTGGGCGATGGCATCGGGCACCGAGAGCACCTTGTTGTCGCCGAAGCCGATGGCGCGGTCGGACGAGATGCCGCGCAGCTGGCTGTAGACGTCGTTCACCGGGATGCCGAAGCGCAGCGCCAGCGAGATCAGCCGGCCGATCGCCTCCACGTCCGCCATCGCCACCGAGCCCGCCTTGCCCAGCGTGGCGAACACCTCGAACGGGTTGCGGTTCTCGTCTTCGTTCACCGTCACGAACACGTCGCCCAGCGGGCTGCTCATCTTGCGCGTGGTGCCGTTGAGCACGGTGGGGCGCTTGCGCTTGTGGCGGCGCGCCTGCGCGTTCACGTGCTCGGCCTGGCTAAGCTCGCCGCGCAGGCGCGTCATCTCGCGCTCCAGCTTGGCCATGCGCTCGCGCGCCTCGGCCAGCTCCGCCTCGGCCGCGTTCACCCGCGACGCGTCCTCGGCCACCTGCGCCGGCGACTTCGTCGCGCCGGTGGAAAGCACCTGGCCGTCACGCGAGCCGTCGCGGTACACCGTGACGCCCTTGCACCCCAGGTTGAACGCCATCTCGTAGATCTTCCGCACGTCCTCAACGGTGGCCTCGTTGGGGAAGTTGGTCGTCTTGCTGATGGCGCTGTCGCAGTGCTCCTGGAACGCCGCCTGCGCCCGCACGTGCCACTCCGGCGTGATGTCGTGCGCCGTCGAGAACGCGCGCTGAATCGCCTCCGGCACTTCCGCGAAGTGGATGTGGCCTTCGCGGGCGATGCGCTCCATCAGCTCGTCGCTGTACCAGCCGCCGTCCCTGGCCGCCTTCACGAAGTCCTCGTTCACGTCCGGCATCAGCGCGCCCGCCTGGTTGCGCATGAACGCGACGGCGAACAGCGGCTCGATCCCCGACGAGCAACCGGCGAAGATGGAAATCGTCCCCGTGGGCGCAACGGTGGTCACGTTGCAGTTGCGCAGCCGGCGCATGGGACGGATGCGGTCGCCGTTGGGCGCGCGGGCCGCCGTCTCGTCCGGGCCCCAGATGCTGCGCTCCCACTCGGGGAACACGCCGCGGGTCTCGGCCAGCTTTTCCGACGCCTTCTTGCTCTCCGAATCCATGAAGTCCATGATCCGGCGGCCCACCTCCACGCCCTCTTCGCTGTTGTAGGCGATCCCCAGGCGCACCAGCAGGTCGGCGTAGCCCATCACGCCCAGGCCAATGCGGCGGATGTTGTTGGCCAGGTCGGTGATCTCGTCCAGCGGGTACTTGTTGGCGTCGATCACGTTGTCGAGAAAGTGCGTCGACAGGTGCACCACCCGGCGGTACTCCTTCCAGTCGATGCGCTCGCTCCAGTGCTCCGTCGCCGGCACGTCCTCACGGAAGAACGCGCCCACGTTCACGCTCCCCAGGTTGCACACGTCGTACGGCAGCAGCGGCTGCTCGCCGCAGGGGTTCGTCGCCTCATACGAACCCAGGTGCGGCACGGGGTTGAAGAAGTTGGCGCGGTCGATGAAGAACACCCCCGGCTCGCCCGTGCGCCACGCGTTCTGCACGATCTTGTCGAAGATCAGCCGCGCGTCCTTCTTGCCCGCGAACTCCTTGCTGCGCGGGTTGATCAGGTCGTACTCCTCGCCCTTTTCCACCGCGCGCATGAAGGCGTCGGTGATGGCCACGGAGATGTTGAAGTTGGTGATCTGCGTAATGTCCTGCTTGCAGTCGATGAACTCTTCGATGTTGGGATGATCCACCCGCAGGATGCCCATGTTGGCGCCGCGGCGCGTGCCGCCCTGCTTCACCACCTCCGTCGACGCGTCGTACAGCTTCATGAAGCTCACCGGCCCGCTGGCCACGCCCGTGGTGCTGCGGACGATGTCGCCCTCGGGGCGGATTCGGCTGAACGAGAAGCCGGTGCCGCCGCCCGACTGGTGCACCACCGCCATCGACCGCAGCGTGTCGTACACGCCGCTCTGCCCGTTGCTCAGCGCGTCGTCCACGGGCAGCACGAAGCAGGCGCTCAGCTGGCCCAGCGGGCGCCCGGCGTTCATCAGCGTGGGGCTGTTGGGCTCGAACAGCCGGCGCGTCATCAGCAGGTAGAACTCCTTGGCCAGCGCATGCACCTCGGCCTCGCCGGCGCCGTACTTGGCGTCCGCGCGCGCGATGGTGAGCGCCACGCGCCAGAACATCTCCTCCGGCTCCTCCACCGGCTTGCCGTTCTCGTCCTTGCGCAGGTAGCGCTTGGCCAGGACGATGCGGGCGTTGTCGCTGAGCTCGGCGCGGGGCAGGTTCACGCCGGGGGTGATGGCCGTGGAGGCGGTGGAGGGAGGGTTCATCGGGACTCCTGGTGCTAAGCGGTTTCTAACGACGCGCGAACGACGAAAACAGATGCGGTGCAACGCTTTTCGGCTGCAGATGAGGCCGGGGGAACCTTCAATCCGTGCACCACATCTAGCGGACGAGCAAGGTAGTACCACTACATCTAGTGGGTCAAGGCTCTTGTGCGCACTCGCAACGTGCATGCCGTTGATACCCCGCGCCATCTGTTTCGAGCGATTGTTCAGGTGCGGCGGGCACGATGTGCGGCAGAGCGGACGGGCAGGACGCAGCGAAGGTGGACGGGCGTTCGATCGAGCCCGGCGAGGGGTCCGCCAGGATGGCACGCGAAGGGGTGGATGAGGGTCGATAGCCGAGCGGAGGAGGCTCGGCGACGGGCATCGAGTTGGCGCCTGCGGGCGCCCCCCTCTCCCGGCCTCTCCCCCCCGAACTGCAGGGGGGAGAGGAGAATTCGATCGCGCTTCGGACGATGCGCGGCGACCCTTACGGCGCCGCTGCTTCCGGGCAGGGGAGCTTGCGCTGCTCTTCGACGAAGCGGACGGGGCGCGTGCTGGCGGGGATGCGGACCAGGTCGCGGGGCCACACGCGCACCTTGGGCTCGGTGCAGCCGTCCTGGCGCGTGATGCGGCGGACGACGACGAGCACCGAATCACCCACCACGCCGCTTCCCTGCACCTGGATGCTGTCCGCGGCCGACTCGCGCCGGCCCATCGAGGCCAGCACGATCATCTCCTTCGACCAGTCGAAGCCGGCGGGAAGCGCCGGCCGCGGGCACCCCTCCGCGAATCCGAACTCCCAGAAGCCGTTCCAGTCCGCCTCCTGCCGGAACACCTTGCGCGTGGACGCCGGCTGGCACGCCGGGTTCTCGGCCTCCGGCATCGCCATCCGCGCATCCGCGGCCACCGGCGACACGCCCTCCGGCAGCGACGCCTGCTTCGGCTCCTCCGGCTCGTCGCCTCCCCCGCCACACGCGGCGGTCATCAGGAGCCGCGCG
>DASTVC010000244.1:0-14771 GCA_035759295.1 Longimicrobium sp.
TACCGGCAGAGAGTCCCGCGTCTCGGGGCGCTCTGATCCGGGCCTTGCCGGGTGGTCCGCTCCGGACCGACCGGCGGCACGGACCCGATCCCCTTCCCCGCCGCGCGAGAACGCTTCGCGCGCTGAAGTCATAGATTAAGATGTTGCGCAGGCGCGGCCCGGAATTCCCCGGGCCGCGCTTTCGCATCTCTTTAATTGCCAGCCACTTACGTTTTTGACGACAGCGAGCGTGCGTGCCTGTGGCCAAAACGGTGCGAGCACCTTCGGCTTGCGTGCACTTCGATTACTTTCAGGGGCTGGACGGACGCTCCGTACGCATTACATTCGAACCAGAGAGCAGCATCAACCGGAGACGAACCAATGCCGAAGAGCAAGCTGCCGTGGCGCACACTGGCACCCCCTGGACCCAGCGGCCGTCTCGACCCCGTGGAGGTGAGAAAGGCCATCCTCGAGGTCAAGGCGCTCACCGAAGCCCGGGAGGCCCGGGCAAAGAAGCGCGCCGCAAAGGAGAAGAATCAGCTGGCGACGTAAGGATCGAGGAGCCACACGTCCAGGCGCATCCCCGTCCCCTCTCCTACGAGCGGAGCGTCTTTGTGAACTGCCCGTTCGACGCGGAGTACCGCGGGATGTTCCACGCGCTGGTATTCGCGATCCACGACTGTGGCTTTGATGCCCGGTGCGCTCTGGAGGCGGAGGACAGCGGCGAGGTGCGGATGCGCAAGATCCAGCGAATCATCCGCGAGTGCGGGTACGGCATCCACGACATCTCGCGCGTGGAGCTGGACCCCGTGAACCGGCTGCCGCGTTTCAACATGCCGCTGGAGCTGGGGCTGTTCCTCGGCGCCCAGGAGTACGGGTCGGGGCCACAGAAGCAGAAGCGCTCGCTGATCCTGGATACGGAGCCGTACAGGTACCAGAAGTTCTGCTCCGACATCGCCGGCCAGGACATCCGCGCGCACGGCGACGAGCCGGCGCGGGTGATCGCGGCCGTGCGGGCGATGCTCTCCACCGCGCTGGAGGGCTGCGCGCGCCTGCCGGGTGACGCGAAGATCCGCGGCCGCTACGCGCGGTTCCGGGCCGAGCTACCCAACATCTGCCGCCGCATTCACCTGCGCCCGGGCGAGCTGCAGTTCGTGGAGTTCCGGTTCCTCCTGCGCGACTGGCTGGCCTCTCACCCGCTCTGACCCCGCGTTACCCCGCGTCGGTGGCCCAGGCGCGGGTGGCGGCCAGGGCACGGCGCCAGCCGGAGAGGAGCGCGGCACGGCCGGACGCATCGGCGGCGGGTTCGAAGACGCGCTCGTCGGGGCGGGCGGCATCGAAATCCTCCGGAGACGCCCAGAAGCCGGTGGCCAGCCCCGCCAGCCCGGCCGCGCCGCGGGCCGTCATCTCCACCATCGACGGGCGGCGGACGGGCACCCCCAGCACGTCCGCCTGGAACTGCATCATCCAGTTGTTGGCCGTGGCCCCGCCGTCCACGCGCAGCTCGCTGATCCGCACCCCCGCATCCCCCTCCATCGCCTCCACCACGTCGTGGGTGGAAAACGCCATCGCCTCCAGCGCGGCCCGCACCAGGTGGGCGCGCGTGCTGCCGCGCGTAAGCCCCACGATGGTCCCCCGCGCCCCCGGCTCCCAGTGCGGCGCGCCCAGCCCCGTGAACGCGGGGACGAAGTAGACGCCGTCGTTGGAATCCAGCGAGCGCGCCAGGAACTCCGTCTCGCCCGCGTTCTCCACGATACGCAGCCCGTCGCGCAGCCACTGCACGGCCGCGCCGGCGATGAAGATGGATCCCTCCAGCGCGAACGCCCGCTCGCCGCGCGGCCCGCAGGCGACGGTGGTGAGCAGCCCGTGCTCGGACTCCACCGGCTGGTCGCCCGTGTGGACCAGCAGAAAGGCGCCGGTGCCGTAGGTGTTCTTGCTCTGCCCCGGGCTCCAGCACCCGTGCCCGTACAGCGCGGCCTGCTGGTCCCCCGCGATCCCCGCGACGGGCACTTCCGCGTCGAAGGCGCGGGAGTCGGTATCCCCGTAGACCTCCGACGACGCGCGCACCTCCGGGAGCACCGCGGCGGGAACGCCGAACAGGTCCAGCATCTCCGGGTCCCACGCGCCGCTGCGCAGGTCGTACAGCAGGGTTCGCGAGGCGTTGGTGGGATCCGTCAGGTGCAGCTTTCCACCCGTGAGCCGCCAGACCAGCCAGGTGTCGATGGTCCCCGCCGCCAGCTCGCCGGCCTCCGCGCGAGCGCGGGCGCCGGGAACGTGGTCCAGCAGCCACGCCAGCTTGGTGGCGCTGAAATAGGGGTCGATGACGAGCCCCGTGCGGCGCCGCACCTCAGGCTCGTGCCCGGCCTCCTTGAGCGCGCGGCAAACATCCGCCGTGCGCCCGTCCTGCCACACCAGCGCGTGGTGGATCGGCCGCCCGGTCGATCGGTCCCAGACGACGATGGTCTCGCGCTGGTTGGTGATGCCGATGCCGGTGACCGCGTCCATCCGCAGCCGCGCTTCGGCCGTGGCCACGCGGGCGACGCGGCGGGTGACATCCCAGATCTCCTCGGCATCGTGCTCCACCCACCCCGGCCGCGGAAAGTGCTGCGTGAACTCGCTGTACGCGCGCCCGCGCACCTGCCCGTCGTGGTCGATGACCAGGCAGGTGACGCCCGTGGTGCCTTCGTCGATGGCGAGGATCATGGTGGTCCCGGTGGAGGGGTCCGTGCGGCGGCGGGCGGGGTGGAACGTGGCCGGCCCCGGCCGTGGCGGTTGAAACCGCGGCTACAACTGCACAAAATCCGCCTGCGCGGATTCCGCGTCGGCCGGCGCCGGTGCGGGAATCAGACCGCCCGCAGGATGCCGAACGCGTAGCGCCAGCCGTGGCGTTCGATGAGCGACAGCATGCGGACGACGGGGAGGCCCATCACCGCGAAATAGTCGCCGTCGATGCCGTCCACGATGGCGCTGCCGAAGCCCTGGATGCCGTAGGCGCCGGCCTTGTCCATGGGCTCGCCGGTGGCGACGTACGCCTCGCACGCGCCGCGGTCCAGCGCGCGGAAGCGGACGCGGACGCGCTCCAGCCCGCTCTCCACGCGCCCGCCGTGCGCCACGGCCACGCCGGTGCAGACCTCGTGCTCCCGCCCGGAAAGGCGCATCAGCATCTCGATGGCGTGCTCGCGGTCGCGGGGCTTGCCCAGCACGTCGCCGTCGATGACGACGATGGTGTCGGAGCCGACGACCAGCGCCTCGGGCCGGTCCGCGGCGATCTTGAGCGCCTTTTCGCGCGACAGGCGCTCGGCGTGCTCCGGCGGCGTCTCGCCATCCTGGTAGCTCTCGTCGATGTCGGCGGGGAGCGTCTCGAACTCCAGCCCCAGCCGCCCGATGAGTTCGGCGCGGCGGGGGGACTGGGAGGCGAGCACCAGCGGCGGAACGGCGGATCGGTTCATCAGCAGGGTCCGAACGAGTTCTCGATGGCGCGCGCGCTCGTCGTCGGTGCGCGCGGGCTCGTCAGTGATCCAGGTACAGGCGGATTCATCCAGCTCCAGCGCCGCCAGCAGCTCCCGCAGCGCCTGGGCGGGATCATCCTCCCAGTCCGCCTCCACGTGTGTGCCGAGCGCAGGCTGCAGCGCATACCGCGTGAAGAGCAGGTGGCGGCCGGAGGGCAGCCGGATACCGGCGCCCTCGCAGGGACCGAGCCCGTCCGCCTCCCACGCGACGAACGAGGCGCCGTACCGCACCAGCTCGTGCGGCTCCAGCGAGAGGGTGGCGATAAAGCGCGACTGGCCGGACGGCCAGCGCCCCATCCGCGGCGCACCCAGCGCGTCGCGCGGGCTCACCGTTCCAGGATCAGGGTGACGGGGCCGTCGTTCACCAGCTCCACGTCCATCATCGCGCCGAACTCGCCGGTGCCGACGGGAAGGCCGGTGTCGCGGAGAAGGGCGACGAAGCGCTCGTAGAGCGGGATGGAGACCTCCGGCCGCGCGGCGTCTATGAAGCTGGGGCGGCGGCCCTTGCGCGTGTCGCCGTACAGCGTGAACTGCGAAACGACGAGCAGCCCGCCGCCCACCTCCTGCACCGAGCGGTTCATCTTTCCCTCGTCGTCCTGAAAGATGCGCAGGCCGACGACCTTGTCCGCCATCCACGCGAGCGCATCCTCCGAATCGCCGTCCGTAAAGCCCACGAGCAGCAGCAGCCCGCGGCCGATCTCGCCGGTGACGCGGTCTTCCACGGTGACGCGGGCGCGGGAAACGCGCTGCAGGACGATGCGCATCAGCGGCGGACCCCCACCACTTCCACCATCGGCGGCGTGGCCAGAAAGGCGGCGGGGTCCGCGGCGCGCGCGTCCCATACGGCGTTGAACGCCAGCCGCTCGTCCTCGGCCAGGTAGCCCGTCTCGACCAGCTGCGGGAGGAAGTTGTCGAAGAAGGTGCGGGGCCACTGCCAGAGCGCGTCACCGGGGCGCGCGATGCGGGCCAGGGGGGTGATGGAGACGACCTCCAGCCCCGCGTCGTGCATCATCCGCGGGATGCGCGTGCCCACGTTGGGATCGCCGCCGCGGTCGCGCCACGAGGCGACGATGGCCGCGACCATCCGGTGCACGGCGGGGTCCTCCGGCGCGACCTGAAACGCGGCGTAGTGCGAGTAGTCGTGCACCACCAGCCGCCCGCCTCGCTTGAGGGCCTTCGCCGCGCCGGCGATGGCGGCTGCCGGGCGGCGCAGAAAGGTGAGCACCCAGCGCGCGTAGGCGCCATCGAAGCTCTCCGCTGGAAAGCTCAGCGCCTCGACGTCCTGCACCTCCACGCTCACGTTGGCGGCGCCGTGGGCTGCGGCACGCGCCTGCAGGTGCGCCACGAAGCGCGGCGACACGTCCACGCCCACCACGCGCCCCTCCCGCCCCACCAGCCGCGCCAGGTCCAGCGTGGCGTAGCCCGGCCCGCAGCCGATGTCCAGCAGGTGGTGCCCCGGCCCGAAGCCGCCGCGCTCCCACGACGCCGCGGCCTCGCGCGCCCACACCTGGTGCTGAAAGCCCAGGCGGCGCAGTTCGTCGTCGTCGGTGCCCAGCAGGTACTCGTTTTCTTCGCGCATCGTCGGCGGGGTGGGGGTACGGGCGGGAAGATACACGGCGGGGGCGCGGGGGCAAACGCGGCCGGGCGGCGGGAGGCATCCGTTCACAGATCAGCCGTATCCAGGCGCCCCACTTGCCAGACGAATCTCGGCTGGTTTAGTATCGAAGCAAGTGATTCACTCCCCACACCTGGAGAAATCCATGAAGAAGCTCAGGCTGAACCTCGATTCGCTGGCCGTGACCTCGTTCCATGCGGAGACCGAGGGCGGCGTGGAGGGACACCTCGTCCCCACCAACCCGTGGTGCGCGGCGAACTCGTACAAGAGCTACTGTCCGGACACCCTCTGCACCTGCCCGCCGCCGCCGCGGCTGTAAACAGGAACCTCGCAAGGCATCCAGCGAAATCCGCCCCTCTCCGGAATCCCGGGGAGGGGCGGATTGCATCCATCGACCATCGTCCGTAACGAGCCCCGTCTTCCTTGATCGTGGAGCGCGCGGATGGTTCTCAAGATCGCGCATCAGGTGACGCGAACGACTTGATCCTGTGCGCCGACGACACCTTCCACCGATCCCCATACCCTCTCCAAAAAACGCGGATGGCCCTCTACCGCGGTCCATCTTTCCCCCGTTCCCGACACATCCAGGGATCATGCCTCGTCGACCACCACGCCGTGCCTCCGCTCACTACGCCCCGCTTCGCATCCGGGAGCCGCGGAAACCGCACCAGAAAACTCCGTTCCCTCCGTTGACTCCGTGTGAGACCCTTTTCTTTTGTGGACGCAGCAAGATCCGCCCCTCTCCGGAGTTCCGAAGAGGGGCGGATCGCATCCGTCGACCGAACCTGCAGCGCCGCTACTGCTGGCACTCGGCGTGGGGGTCGGGGCGCGGCTTGTCGACCACCAGGCGCGCGTCGCGGTTGGCGACGGCCTCGGCCACGGAGCCGATGAGCCGGGCCACGCGCGCCATCTTGTCGTACTCGATGTACTGCGGCTCGTCCGTCAGCATGTGGTAGTCGCTGTGGCCGCCGGTGGTAAAGAAGGTCACCGGGACGCCGTAGCGCGCGTAGTTCCAGTGGTCCGAGCGGCAGTAGATGTTCAGCTCGTGCCCGTCCGCGTCCAGCGCGTAGTTGAAGGTAAAGCCGAAGTTGCCCGTGCGGTTCACCTCTTCCACCAGGTCGCCCAGCTGCGTCGACAGGCGGCGCGAGCCCACCAGCTCCACGTAGCCGGGCCCGCCCTGGAGCACGTCGCCCACGGCGCCGCGGCCGATCATGTCGATGTTCAGCTGCGCCACGATGCTGTCCAGCGGCACCGTGGGGTGGTCCGTAAAGTACTCGGACCCGTACAGCCCGATCTCCTCCGCCGTGTGCCAGACGAACAGGATGGAGCGCCGCGGCTTCACCGGCTGCGACGCCAGGTACTGCGCGATCTCCAGCACTCCCGCCGTCCCCGACGCGTCGTCGTCCGCGCCGTTGAAGACGGAGTCCAGGTGCGTGGGGCCGCCGGCGCGCAGGCGGGCCAGCTCAGCCCGGAAGGCGGCGCGGTTCTCGTCCGTCCACGGCACCGGGTCCTTCTCCAGCCCCTCGGGGCGCAGGATGCGGTTGAAGGCCAGCAGCGAGTCGTGGTCCAGCGGCTCCTTCGTCATCCCCACGTGGTCGTTGTGGGCGCCGATCGCCACGTACTGTCCCCGCAGCGCCGGGTCGCTCCCCGGCAGGATGGCGACCACGTTGCGCGCCGGAAACGTGATGGGCCGGTCGAAGAACGCCACCGAGCCGCTGACCGTGCGCCCCGCCGCACCCACCTGCGCCCCGCTGATCGGCGTCCCCAGCAGCCGCTGCGCCACCGCGGTGCTGATCACCAGCCCCGGCGGAAAGCGCAGGCCGTCCGTCTCCTCCGGCGCGGTAGCCATCTCCGTGCGCGGCTCGCGGAAGAACTCCTGCAGCCCGGGCGAGGTGTAGTCCAGCGTGGCGAAGGCCACCCCCGCGGCGTCGGCATAGCGCTCGTACGTGCGCCCGCCCGCGTAGAACTGGCTCACGGGAAGACCGTCCGGGCCCCGCGGCGCGGCGAACACCACCAGCTTGCCGGCCGCCGCCGCGGGCGAGATCATCCCCCCCTCGTCCCCCACGCGGCCGCCGTACACCACCTGCACGCCGTTCGCGCTGAAGCGGTCGGCAAAGCGCAGGATGCCCCCGTAGGTGGGGACGAGCAGAAAGTCCGTCCCGAACGCCAGCGCGGTGCCGTCCACCGTCAGCGAGGCGTCCGGGGCCACGCCGCGCTGCATGAGGGGGATGGTCTGAAAGAAGGTGCCGTTGTCGCCTGCGGGCTGCAGCCCGATGCGCCGGGCCTCGGCGGCGATGTAGTCGGTGCCCATCACGTTACCGCGCGTTCCCGCCTCGCGGCCCATCATGCTGTCGGCGGCCAGGGCATAGACGCGGCTGCGCAGGTCCTGCTCGCTGATGGCGCCGCTGGTGGGACGCGGGGTGAAGTTGAGCGGGCCCTCGGTGCGGGGCGCCTGGGCCGCCGCCGGCGCCGCGGAGCGCGCGGCCACGGCCAGGCCGGCCAGACGGGTGCGGTGGTGCACCGGTCCCTGCCTGGTGTGGGAGTATGGAAAGGCGGGGCGCCGGCCGGCGCCCCGCCAGAACGGCTCGTGCGGGTCTAGGAGCGCGTGCGGGGCGCGGAAGGGCGGGCCGCGGCGCGGGCCAGCGCGTCGCCCTTGGTGCGGGCGCCGCGCAGCACCTCCACGGCGCTCTGCAGCTGGCGGTCACGCGGGGCGGCGCGGCGGAACGCGGCCGAGTCGCCGTAGGCGAACTCCAGCACGCGGCCTTCCAGCAGCCGGTCCACCAGCGGGCCGCCCGCGCGGAACACGCCGACGTCCACCTGCACGCCGCGCCGCTCCAGCCGCCGCAGCAGCTCGTCGCGGGCGGGCCCGGCGTGGAAATCGGGCGGGGCCTGCAGCCCCAGGTCCACCGCCATCTCCTGCAGCACCTCGTTCACCACCGCGCCGCGGGGGGCCAGCACGCGCATCAGCTCGCGCTCGGCGCCGGCCAGCGAGTCGGGGTTCACCGCCACGTCGGGCGTAATGCCGCCGCCGCCGTAGACGGGGCGGCCCGCGTCGCTGCGGAAGACGGGGCGCTCGATCAGGGAGTCCTGCGGCTCCTCCACCAGCCGTCCCTCGGCGTTCAGGTGCCGGGGGCGCTGGATGGTGCGGCCGCTGGGCGTGTACCAGCGGCCGGTGGTGAGCTTGAGCGCCCAGCCGCCTTCGAGCTGAAAGATGTCCTGCACCAGCCCCTTGCCAAAGCTGGTCGTCCCGATGATGACGGCGCGGTCGTGGTCCTGCAGCGCGCCGGCCACGATCTCCGACGCCGACGCGCTCCCCTCGTCCGTCAGCACCACCAGCGGCGCGTCGGGAACCACCGGCTGCGCGCGGGCGTCGTACGTCTCGTCCGGCGCGCCGCGAAAGTCGGCGCGCAGGATCTGCTGGCCGGGGCGCAGGAACAGCCCGGCGATGCGCACCGCCTGCTCCAGGCTGCCGCCGCTGTTGCCACGCAGGTCCAGCACGTACGAGGTCGCGCCGCGCTTGCGCAGGTCCACCAGCGCGCGCAGCACCTCCTCGCCCGACGTGTCGTTGAAGCCGTTCAGCGGCACGTAGCCGATGCCATCCTCCAGCATCACCGCGTAGCCCACGGAGGGAAGCTTTACCCGCTCGCGGACGAAGGTGCGCTGCACGGCGCCGGTGCCCGGGCGGTGGTACTGCACCTGGACCGACGTCCCCGGCGTGCCGAGCAGCCGCTGCGTCACCTGCTCCAGCGGAATCCCCGTCACCCCCTCGTCGCCCACGCGCACCACGCGGTCGCCCGGCAGCACGCCCCCCTGCGCCGCGGGCGAGCCCACGAAGACGCGCGTGACCGTGGCCGTGTCGCGGATGAGGGTGATCTGCATCCCCACCCCCGTGTACGAGTTGCGCAGCGCCTCGCGCGAGAACGCCGCCAGCTGCTCGGGGGAGAAGAGGTCCGCGTACGGGTCCCCGATCTCCACCAGCAGCCCGCGCGCGGCCTTTTCGTACAGCTGGGCGTCGGTGAGCGAGTCCAGCCCCAGCGTGGCGACGCGGCTGACCACCTCGTGAAACATCTGCTCGCCGTCGCGCCCGCCCCACGCCTGCAGCGCAAAGCCGCCCACGACCACGGGAAGGACCAGCGCGCCGGCCACGGAGCGGCGCAGGCCGCGCCGGCGGGCGGGCGGGGCGGCGGCGCGGGTGCGGCGCGCGGCGGGGAGCACGGGCTTTCTGCGGATCATGGGGCGCTGCTTCCGG
Source organism: Longimicrobium sp. (assembly GCA_035759295.1). Lineage (GTDB taxonomy): Bacteria > Gemmatimonadota > Gemmatimonadetes > Longimicrobiales > Longimicrobiaceae > Longimicrobium. The sequence continues at coordinate 9,353 of DASTVC010000244.1, forward strand.
TTTCTGCGCGGCACCCGGTACGGCGGCGGGTGTCGGCCAGTTGAAAGATCTTCCATCCGTCCGGGCCGCGGAACAGCTGGAAGGCATCGATGCCGCAGTGGCTGAACCGCGGCCCGGCATAGAAGGAATAGTCCACCGTCACCACCGCCAGCGGGCCGTCGATGCGCACCTGCATCGCGTCCACCCGCTCGTCCCAGGTCACGTCGCTGGGCTCGCCCACGGCGCGCACGAACGAATCCACCGAGTCCTCGTCCAGCACCGGCGTGCCGTCCTGCCGCACCAACGCCGCCTGCAGCCGCGCGTTGGGGGCAAAGACGCTGCGCACCGCCGCGCTGTCGCGCGTCCGCATCCCGTCGAACATCCGCGCGACGACGGCGCGCACGGAATCCTCCGCCGTCGCCTGCGCGTGGAGATGCACGGGGCCCAGCGCGGCGAGGGCGAAGGCGGCGATCAGGAGGCGCTTCATCAACAGGACACGGTGGATCGGGTGATGGATGCCGGCGCGGCGCACACGGGCAACCGGCTTACTGCACGTACGGCGGATTCAGGGGCGATGGATGTCCGCCATCGCATCGAACCCTCCGCCGAGGAAGGATCGATCACCTGAGAACCTCGCCGCGTCGCTCCGCAGAAAGAATCCTTCTCTGCAGACATCGCGGCATCCTCCAGGCAGCCGGAGATCGCGGCGGCCCCGGCAAGGGCGAATGAATTCGCGGCAACAACTACACAAAGTCCACCTGCGTGGACTCGGCGGCCAGGGCGTGTGCGGCGTCCCGGGCATCGGCGCGTCCGCAACCCGGGGCGAGCGGCCGGTGACGTCGCGTGTCGCGGCGCGCCGGGCCCGCGGCTACAGTCCGCGAAGGCGGACTTTGCGATGTTCCAGCGGCGAATTCATTCGCTCCAGCGGGCGGACGGCACGTTGCTTTTCGCCGAGCGATGCTTTCGCCGAGGACGCCGGGATCCGCCTGCACGGCGCCGCATGGAAACGCGCACCGGTGTCGATCGAACCCTGTACGTACCCTGAACCCGCCCGCGAAAAGCGGGCCCGGCGCATACCCCCCAGCGGAACGGTTGATCCGGTGCGACGGGGGGGCGATCCACCTACGAGCGGTGGACGTCCATCGCGGCGCGGCCGGCCTGCTCGGCCTGCGCGCGCGGGCAGGTGCTGGTGTTGACCAGGCGCTTCTGATTCAGCTGCACGCGCTGGCGGGTTACGGCCCGTTGCGAGGCCCGCGCGCGCATGGGTGGCAGCTTCATCAGCCGCTCCTTCGAAGGCGGCGCCCAGCGCGCGCCGGGGCGGTCCAGCTCCAGCCCGGCGGGCGAGGGCGCGCCGGGCGTGAGCCACGCCACGGCCACGGTGTGCGGGCTTACCTCGCGCGTGAACGCCGAGGCGCGGGCCTCCAGGGCCAGGCCGCCCGACAGCAGGCCCAGCGCCGCGGCGGCGGCAACGAGTGCGGGGGTGCGCTTCATCATGCCCTCCTCGCGTGGTGGTGAAGCCGCCGGGCCGCCGCCCCGGAGTGGGGACGGCGGCGCGGCGGGTGTGGCGTCAGCCGATCCAGTAGGTGGCCTTGACCAGGAACACGTTGCGGGCGGGCTCGCGGAACAGGCGGCCCACGTCGCGCCCGGCGTCGAATCCGCCCAGCGCCTCGAACCCGCTGCGCTCCTGCTGCCAGACGAAGAACAGCGCCGAGCCCGGCCGGTACTCCCAGCGCAGCACCGCGTTGCCGCGCAGCGAGCGGACGTTGAAGTCCGGATCGTCCACCCGCAGCATCCCTTCCGCCTCGCCCGCGCCGGCGCAGGAGACGGATTGCGTGGGGTTGATGGCGTAGCTGCGCGCGCCGCCGGCCGTGAGCTCGCAGACGGTGCCGCGGTCCCGGCCGTAGATGGCGTACTCCGACTCGCCCGGCGTGGTGAACTCGCGGAAGTCGCGGAAGTCGCCCGCCGCCACGAACGGCTGCGCGAACAGCTGCAGCGACAGCCTGGGCGTGAACGTCCAGTCCAGCCGCATGTCCATGCTTACCGTGGTCTGGTGCAGCCGCCCGAAGACGTAGCGCGCGCCATAGGTCTCCGTCGCCGTGGGGTCGCCCTCGGCGAACAGGTACTGGTCGGGGTCGCGGGTCACGCCCACGCTGGGCCCGGCGCTCACCTGGACCGAAGGATTCGGCCGCAGGTTCAGGGTAAAGCTGGCCTGCCGGTCGCTGCCGCCCGCGCGGTCGCCGCCCGCGTAGCCGGAGGCGCTGAGCGACAGGCGCTTGCGCGGGTCGGTGCTCACGTACGCGTTGGCGCCCCACGACGCGGGCGACGCGGCCAACGGGCCGCCACGGGTAAGCCGGTCGTCGCGCGTCTCCGGCTCGTAGTTCAGGTTCAGCCCGGCGTTCCACAGGTTCTGGAAGGTGCCGTTCAGCCCCAGCCCCAGGTCGCTGAAGGTGGCGTCGCCGCCGGTGTTCCAGGCGTGGGTGGTGTACGCGGCCATGCTGTACTGCCGCAGCAGCGCCGTCCGCCGCGCCGGGGTGATGCGGCGGCCCAGGAAGGTGGCCAGCGAGCGGACGTCGCTGCGGTTGATGAAGCCCATGTCGTTCATCTCGAACCCGGGCGTCACGTTGCGCAGCTGTACGCTCATGTCCCAGTCGCCGCTGCGCTGAATGGCCAGCGCCGCCGCCGTGCCGCCCAGGCTGGTGCGCTCGGGGTCGAACGCCAGGTAGTCCGCGTCCGGCCGCTGGTAGTAGCGGGCGCTGGAGCGCTGCGTCCGGGCGATGGCGTCGGCGCTGCCGGCCACGCGGCTGGCGGACACGTACCCGCTCACCGTCCACAGCCGCCGCGCCCACGAGTGCTCGAAGTCCATCCCGCCCACGTATCCACTGGAGCGGAGCATCGGCTCCAGCTCGGGATCCGACAGGTCGCGGTTCACCCCCGTCACCATCCCGCCGATCGTCGTGGCGCCGCCGTTCAGGTCGCGCCGCGCCCGGCCGATGAAGTAGTTGGTCATCGGCTCCACCGGCGTGGAGTGGTAGCCGCCGCCCGCGTCCACGAACCGCGCCTGCTCGCGCTGCGTCACGGCGTCCATCACCCCCACCGTCCATCCCCCCGCCGTGCGGCCGCTGAGCTTGGTGGCGGCCAGGATGGTGGACTGCTCCGGCTCGTCCACGAACGGCGCGTCGCCGCTGGCGAAGACGCGGCGCTGCGGGGCGCGGCCGATGCGGCGGGAGTAGAAGAACTGCGGGCCGCCGTAGCCGTTGAAGTTCTGCAGCTGGCCGAAGCGGAAGACGTCGGCGCCTTCGACGAAGAACGGCCGCCGCTCGCTGAACTGCGTCTCGAACGCGGTCAGGTTCACCACCGCGGGGTCCAGCTCCACCTGGCCGAAGTCGGGATTCACCGTCCCCGTCAGCGTCAATCCACTGGTGACGCCCATCTTCACGTCCACGCCCACCGATCCGCCGGCGTCGTTGGCGCTGTAGAAGGGGTCGCCGTCGCGCTCCGGCTGGCGGTCCAGCCGGGCGCTGCTGTACGGCATCAGCTCCAGCCGCCGCTGCGCGCGCAGCCCGCCGATCCCCTGCAGCTCGCCGAAGCGCGAGACGAAGCCGGCATACGTGGGCAGCCACGGGGCCCAGTGCGACCACTCGTCGCGGCGGCTGATGTAGCGAAAGAACTGCACGCCCCAGGTCTGCGGCTCGCCCGCGGCCGGCGGGTTGAAGCGCAGCTGGGAGAGGGGGATGCGGAACTCCGCCGTCCATCCCGCGGAATCCACCGCCGTGGCCACTTCCCACACCGCGTCCCAGCTGGAATCCTCGTTGCCGTCGTCGAAGTGGTAGACGTCGCGGCGCAGGCCGGCGGGGTTCACCCCGAAGCGAAAGGCGGTGCGGCGGTCGTGGTAACTGTCCAGGACCACGTTGAACCACTCGGAATTCGTCACCGGCTGGTCGCGGCGGGCCAGCGGCGCCTGCATGCTGTCCGGATGCGGATCCCACATCCGCGCGGCGACGTAGATGGCGCCGTCGTCATACAGCACGCGGACCTCGGTGCGCTCGCTGCTGGGCTGCCCCACCTGCGGCTGCCGCTGCACGAAATCCCCCGCCACGTCCGCCGCCGCCCACGCCGCCTCGTCGAAGCGCCCGTCCAGGCGGATCGGCTGATCGGCGCGGACGGCGCGCATGCTCCGCGGCGCGTCCAGCGGAAGCGGCGAAGACGAGGGACGCGAAGCGGGGGCCGGCTGCAGGGTGGCGGCCAGGGTCTGTGCGTGCACGGGTGCCGCGGCCAGCGTGGCGGCGGCGAGGGTCATCAGCTTCAGATGCCGGGAAGGCATGGCGTGGTCTGCTCCAGGAGAGGGTTCGGCCGGTGGAGGGGACCCGGCCGGGCCTTTGGATGCGTACGGCGGGACGGTGGTCAGATGCACGAAGGCGCCTGGAGGTTGCAGCCGATGCTGAATTATTAGCACCTTTTAATGTGCCGCGCCACCTCGGTCCATCCTCGCCCCGCATCCGGCCCGGTCTTTCGGGGCGTCCGTACGATCACGCGTGCAACGCGCGAGGCCTACGATTTTGTGACGAGCGCCCGGGACTTTGGGACGAAGCGCGACGGGCCAGGGACGAACGGCGACGACGAAAACGGCCTGAAGAAAACCGTAGTGCGTTGCGCGGAAACAGTTTAGATTGCCCGCCACACCGCTCGTCCCGCACTCCCCTTCCCCACGCACCCTCCGCATGAGGCGCATCGACTGGCAGGCCGTACGGCGGGACCTGCGCCGAGGATTCATCGCCTGGAGCGTCGTTCAGCTCTTCTTCTACTCCCGCGCCTACCTGGGCTACGCATTCCAGGAGAACCCGAAGGTTACCTGGGGCGACGAATGGCTCAACGTGCTCCTGGAGCAGGTGCTCGACCTGGTGGTGTGGACGCTGTTCACCCCGGTGATCATGGGGCTCGCGCGGCGCTTTCCCCTGGAGCGCGGCGCCCTGCGCCGGCACCTGCCGGTGCACGTGGCCGCCGCGCTGCTTCTGGCCAGCGCGGGGGTCATGCTCAGCTTCTGGCTGGCCACGTACACCTGGAGCTACGGGCCCTTCTGGCCGCGCTACTACTGGGTTTCGCTGCACTACGCGGTGATCGCGTACGCGGGGGTGGCGGCCGCGGGACACCTGGTGGACCTCTACCGCCGCTACCGCGAGCGCGAGCTGCAGGCGTCGCAGCTGGAGACGCAGCTTACCCGCGCGCACCTGCACGCGCTGGAGATGCAGATCCAGCCGCACTTCCTGTTCAACACGCTGAACTCCATCTCCGAGCTCATCCACGACGACCCCGAGGCGGCGGAGCTGATGGTGGCGCAGCTGGGCGACCTGCTGCGTATGACCATCGCCGGCGACGGGCGGCAGGAGGTGCCGCTTTCGCGCGAGCTGGACCTGGTGGGCGCGTACCTGGAGATCGAGCGCAC